>CAIYQV010000229.1 GCA_903928365.1 uncultured Flavobacteriia bacterium | reverse complement strand
TCATTCTTTCCTCCTGTTGGTTTAATCAGAATGAGTACGCCATTATCCTCTTTTGCCTGACCTATCCCCCATTTATCTATCACCCGAGAAGCAAACTCCCATGGTTCGTACCCATTGAGGTCATCCACCACCAGAACCGCAATTTGATTCGAAGTGGAATCTGCAAACAATTGCAACTCTTTTTCTAACTTCTTAGCTTGCTCATGAGAGATGAGATCCGGAAATTCAGATGATAAATTGTTAAACAACGTTGGAGGTTGAGGTCGTTCAGGCAATCCTTCCTGAGAGAGAAAACATTGCGAAAACAAGATCAGAGACAGCAGTACAAGAAGACTTTTCATTTACCAAAAGTTACTTCGTTCGACAATTCATTCTGATCATCTGCTTTCCTTGGAAAATGCCTCTTCAAATGCTCCCCTGTTTGTTGAATTCCTTTGATCAAACCTTCCGTATAACTCAACATTTTAAAATCAATGATCATTTGGTCTTTGATCTGATCCCAGAATTCCGTTTGGACTTTCTCATGGATCCCTTTATCTCCAATTACGGCAAGTTTTCGATCTTCCGTGGCCACATAGAAGAGTATCCCGTTTCGTTCTGCAGTTCGATCCATTCCTAATTTCCGGAAAGCGCGAAAAGCTTTTACGACAGGGTCACCAGAACATTTCACATCCACATGAACGCGTATTTCACCTGAAGTTAGCAATTCCGCTTCAGCAATTGCCTCCATGATTCGCTTTTGATCTTCGTCGGTAAAAAGTTTGTTTGCCATAGTAAAAAGAAAAGCGACCGAAGTCGCTCTGAAATTATTCTTCCCTCATGCTTTTAATGTCCGGGGCTACATCAGCTCCCTCCTGAGCCTGGAAATAAGCTTTTTTCTCAAATCCAAACATTCCTGCCCAGATATTTCTTGGGAATCTACGGATATAGGTATTGTAATCTCCAACTACATCATTGAAATCACCGCGCGCTTTTGCGATACGGTTCTCCATGCCTTCGTATTGTGCCTGAAACCCGATAAATGCTTCACTTGCTTTTAGGTCCGGATAATTTTCTGAAACTGCAAGTAATCTGCCCAAGGCTTGACCGAATTGATCCTGTGCCTTTTGGAATTTATCCAGATTTTCTTGCGACATATCGTCAATATTTACAGTAATTCTGGTTGCGTTCGCACGCGCCTCGACAATATCCTTCAACGTAGATTTCTCGTAATCTGCATTCGCCATTACGATCTCAAAAAGGTTCTTTGTTTTATCCATTCTGGCCTGGTATTGAACTTCCACCTGTTGCCAGCTTTTGTTCACTCCATTCTCTTCCTTGTCTACCATGGAGTTGTAGGAAGAACATCCATTAAAAAACACCAAAAGCAATAATCCTAATACTGCAAAAAGGGCGATTCTTGATCTACTCATTTTTAAATTTAATTTTTCAAGCTAAAAGTAGAATAAAAAATGAAGACCTTTCTTCCATTAACAAAAAATGGGAGACCGAGGGCTCCCAATACATTCTGTTTAATTCATTCAATGCTCATGGCAATGAACGGTGTAGGTTCCTGTTGTATCCGTATATCCATCGGCTTCAAGAGACTCTAGTTCGTCTCCACATTTTTCTCCAAGCGCTACTTCTGCGCCATTTTTATCATAATGGCAATCATGACATTTGTTTTTAGCGCAAGAAATAGCTGTCATTGCCATTAATGAAAGCACAAATACACTACGCATCATTTTAGTTTTCATTGGATTTGATTTTGGTTTTGATATTGTATTTCAAGTTCACATAGAAATTTCTTCCAGGCCCTGGCATCTGAATATTCTTGAGACGCGACAAGTGATCTATATATGTTTCATTTAGAAGGTTTTTACAACCAACGCTCCACTCGATCGTTTCTTTCGTCCCTACCGTAAAATTGATTCCGAGATCCAAAAGATTGAAATGTTCTGATGGAGTTTCATAAAATGAGATTCGTGTTTGATCACCCATCCAAACATGTTGGAGCACCAATTCTTTGACTTTGAACTTCGACCCAATGTTCAGCTCATATTTCAATTGTGTTTGAATACGCGGTTGCGGAAGGAAAGCAATACTGCTATCTAACTCTGTGTAGGTATCGATAAAGGACCCTGTCATTTCCAAGTGCAACTCATGTAAGAAATGTGGATGAAAATGGAAACCCGCATCAAATCCGTAAAAATAGACTTCAGGCACACGACTGTATTTAAACACTGGGATTCCATCCACGACAGAATCAACCGGTTGGAGGGAAATAAAATCCCGAATATAATTCACATATGGATTCAGAATGAACGAAACATGTTCTGTCTGCCACTCTCCTGTGACATCTAATTGGGTAGCTTTTTCTGGCAAAAGAGTTAGATCACCTATCTCATATCTTAAAGCTCCATGATGAAATCCATTCGACAACAATTCGGTGAGGTGCGGTGCACGGAAGCCTGAAGAAAACATCGTACGGAAGACGAACTGATCTTTATTGTAAACCAAGCCGAAAGCGCCATTCAACCCTTGAAAATTAAAAGTACGCTGAATGGAATCCGGTAGGACGTTTATCGTTCTTACATCGTACCTCAGACCAGCCTGGAAATTCAAATGCTTATCTGAGAGCAGAAAAGTAGTGAAAGCCCCATTGTCAAGTGTTGAAGAGTTTGGTATCAGTAGATCCGAAGCATTTAAAGCATTTAAATTGGACTGTCCCATTCCCATAACTCCTGAGATCCATTTCCAATTTGTTCCGGATAACGTATAACGAAAGTTGTACATCAGATTCCTCAAGGTCATACTTAAACTGGGAATGGTAACCTTTTCATCGTACTCGATCAAACGGTTTTGTGTAAAGGCAGCCAAGACATACAATTCGCCTCGTTTAAAGAACCACTTATTGTCAAAACTCAAGTAATGGTTATTGAAGAATTGCGCGGGCAAGGTGTAGTACCGTTTTTGCTTAGCCACCTGAAAATCCAGGTAATTAACCACTGTGTCATGCGTGTGTCCAGGTATGCCCGTAACGGTTCGATTGTATGTATAACGCAAATGGTGTAAGCCTTTTTTAGATGTGTAGGACACCACCCCCCGCAAAACTTCTTCATTGAAGCGCGAATTTTCTGCAAACTTTCCATTAGGCAACTTAAAATCTGCATGATTTGCAACGCTACCAGCGATCATGTAACGCCATTTGGTTCCGGATTGCCTTAGCGTTAATCTGGAAACACCACCCATAGAAGCTGAATGTCCCAGCAACTGAACCTGTCCTTCTAAAAACCCTACGGCTGCAGGAGTCAGATCGGTGTAATGAATCACACCTCCCAGTGCATCTGCGCCATAAATCAATGAAGCAGGTCCTTTGATCACCTCTACCGATCCTATTCCAAGTTCAGCCATACCCATTCCATGATCACCTCCCCATTGCTGTGCTTCGATACGCATCCCATTCATCAAGCTAACAATACGCATCCCCTGCAAACCTCTGATGACTGGTTTTGAAATCCCCATACCCAAGCCTGCCTGATATACACCCGGGATCTTGCTGATCAATTCACCCATCGTTAAAGTCGGAACTGCGTTCAAAGCACTTACCTTTCGGGTTTCAATGTGAAACGCATTTTGATTTCGGGACTGTACAGCCAATCCGGAGACAGTGACCTCTTGTAGATCCAGATGCTGGGGTTTCAGTTGAATCGTTAATGTTGCCGAGGTCGAATTAACACGTATCAAGCTTGTCTGATAACCTGTCGCAATAACTTTGATCGTTCCCTTTTCAGTTTTACCAAAGTCAACTGTAAACAACCCGTTCACATCAGAATATACGACCTGGTCCTTCTCGATCAGCATTACTTGTGCGTCATACACAGGCTGATTGGTTATGGAATCCTTGAGCGTTCCTGAAACGAAAGATTGAGAATGGCCTGCAAACGCAGCCAACAAAAACAACAATAACAAGAAAGCTTTGAATTCTCTCATAACGCAACTCTGTTGCAAATATAAATGAAACTTTGTTGCAATAATGAATTTATTTTATTTTTGTTGCATGTCCAAAACGAGCAGGAATACGATAGCCCGACAAAAGATCCTCGAACTAATCAATTCGAAAAAGACCGCTATTTCCCATTCCTCCCTGCAAGAAGAACTCGAAGGTGTTTGTGATCGTGTGACCACCTACAGGGTCCTGGAACGACTCGTCAATGAGTCATTGATCCACAGAATCGTAAATGTAAATGGTGTGGTGAATTATGCACCTTGTCAAACTTGTTCACACAAGGAACAGCACATTCACCAGCACATTCATTTCAGTTGTATTTCTTGCGGAACGATCCGTTGTATTACGGACCATCCGATTGCCATCACATTGCCTGAAAATTATAGCGCAACGGAATACCAACTTACCATAGCAGGCACCTGTCCTGAGTGTCTTTAATTCAACTCCTTATTTAGAATCAATCTAAAATACCATTTTTGGGGTATTAAAGATTTGAATCATCACCTTCATCTTTGCACCGAAAATTTTACACTTATGAAAATCATCGTTGCAATTACCGGAATTCTGCTTTGTGTATCCTTACATGCTCAAAAAGATTCTATAAAAACACTCCGCAGAATCGATGTAATCCAACTCAAAGAAAAACAAGATCATGGTTTACTAAATGAAGTAGAAGGCACCATCATATTTGCAACAAAAAAGAACGATGTCATTCGACCAGGAGAATCAAATGCAGATCTATCTACGAATTCAACTCGCCAACTTTTCCAAAAGGTACCCGGAATTGTGATCTGGGAAAACGATGGTTCAGGAATCCAGACCGGAATAGCAACAAGAGGACTCAGCCCTAATCGCTCATGGGAATTTAACATGCGCCAAAATGGCTCTGACATCAGTTCGGATGCTTTTGGATATCCTGAGGCTTATTATACACCGGCAACGGAGGGTGTGGAGCGCATAGAAATAGTACGTGGTGCAGGTTCTTTACAATACGGATCCCAATTTGGCGGTATGGTCAACTACATTATGAAAGACCGTATCGAGGGTAAAAAAATAGGTTTTGAAAGTTATCAGACCTTCGGAAATTATGGTTTATTCAACACTTACAACGCTATTGGAGGTGAAATGAAAGGGTTCTCCTACTACGGTTATCTTCATCACCGCAATGCTGACGGATGGAGATCTAATTCGGTATATTCTTCTACCACTGCTTTCCTGTCAGCGAAGATGCAATTGACAGAGCACTTTATGATGGGAATACAATACACCCATTCAAACTATTTGAGTCAACAAGCCGGTGGACTCACGGACAGTTTGTTCCAAATGGATCCAACTCAATCATTACGCGAACGAAACTGGTTTTCTGCACCCTGGAATGTATTGAACTTCAACTCAACGTATGAGCCTTCAAAGAATACGAAATTTGATTTAAGGGTTTTCGCTACCATCGGCGAACGCAACAGTGTTGGTTTTACCAAATCTATTACCACTCCTGATGCAATTAGCAGTTCTACTCTGGACTACAGTAACCGACAGATCGATCGCGACTGGTATTCGAATGTAGGTGCAGAATTACGCATGGCTCAAAAATTCAACCTGTTCGGTCAGCAACAAACATTCACAGCAGGTGCACGAACCTACAGTGGACAAACAGACAGAAGACAGAAGGCAATCGGATCTACCGGAATGGACTATGACCTGACCATTGTGCAATTGAATAATGGCCAACAATATGAAAAAGAACTGTTACTGCACACCTCTAATCACGCTGTTTTTGCTGAACAATTATTCAAGTTTGGCAAGCGAATTTCAATAGTACCAGGGATACGATATGAATATATTTCTTCTTCGGCTGACGGAAGGATCAATACGTCGAATACGGGGGTCATTCATGAAAACAATTTGAATAGAACTGTTCTGCTTTTGGGCTTAGGAGGTGAATTCAAGGTTACGGAAAAGATCAATGCATATACTAATTTTTCTCAGGGCTATCGACCTGTGACTTATTCGCAAATTACCCCTTCAGCGACGACAGACATCATCGATCCGGAACTAAAAGATGCCTCAGGGTTCAACTTTGACGCTGGTTTTAGAGGGAAGCTAAAAGCTATTTTATCCTTCGATGTGAATTATTTCAGACTTGTATACAACAACCGCATCGGAACGTTAATTCAAAATGGAAGCAATTTCATCACCAATGTAGGTTCATCTTTAAGCCAAGGAGTGGAAACTTTCATGGAAGCTGATCTGTTGTCCATTTGTAATGCAAAACAGAAACGTACTTGCATTAAACTGCACTTAAATTATACATACACCAATGCCACTTACACCAGCTGGAACAATCCATCCATTGCTGAGGACCCGGAAAAATCGATTGAAGGCAAGCGCGTTGAATACGCACCAGAGCATATTTTCCGCGGAGGATTGAATATTACCCACAAGCGATTCAACATTTTTTGGCAAACGAATTTCGTGGATGAAGTATACACCAATGCTGAAAACACTGTTTTACCAAACAGTACGGCAACAACCGGTTTACTTGAGGCCTATATCATACATGATCTTGGTCTGGGAATTAAGTTCTCAGAGAATTACTCCCTGAAGGCAGGTGTGAACAATGTAACGAACACCATTTATGCCACACGCAGATCAGGCGGATATCCTGGACCGGGAATTCTACCTGGAAATGGCAGAACAATGTTCCTTACCATTCAAATTAAATTGTAACAGATTTTCATCTGACTTTACAAAATAACAAGAGGTAGAACTGTACTATTTCCATTCGAAGAAATCAGAGTAACAAAATAATTCCCTGATTTCAATGAGTTAGAAGACACGAATTCACCATGATAGGAAGAAAGCACTAATTGTTCTTTACCCAGAACGTCCGTAACAATCAGTCGATCAATCTGCCAGTTTTCATTGGTGATTACGCAGAATCCATTCGGACTGGGATTAGGGTAAAGTAACAGATCCTCTTTTTCTGAAATACTAAAACCCAATCCTTCATTCAATTCAAGTG
>CAIYQV010000228.1 GCA_903928365.1 uncultured Flavobacteriia bacterium | reverse complement strand
CTGTCAGTTCGAAGTCTGCATCATCGCGATTCAGGACGATGAGGTTGATGAAGTCTTCAGCTATGGCCATTCGCATTGAATGCATTAGAATGTCATTGTATTTCTCAATGAGTTCGGAAATTTTATGTTGCTGAGCAGGGGTCATGACGGTTTGTCAAAGGTAGGATTTACCTGAAAGAGAATGGAAAATAGATTTCAACAAGGTTGGCTTGTTTTCTAAGAAAGAAAGATGCTACTGTTATTTTTTAGTCTTCATTAAGTTTTAAAGAAAATCTCCAAGCCATGAAAACGTTTCTCCTTCAATTCGCCCTTCTAGCATTCGTCACCTTGTTTTTGATCTGTTCGTGCCATCAGGTATGAGGGAAGTTCCTTACTCGCAATCTGTTTCTTGCTCTTTTGTTCAAGTATAAGTTACCGCTCCTTCCTTCATTTTCAACATAATACCATAATAGTTAAAATCATTCGGTGTCGGTTTCTCTGCTTCGATCATGTTCAGGACGCAATCCTGTTGGGGAATTGGCTCAAAGTATAAGGTGAAGAATTGCCAGTCTTCGGTAGATTGAAAATTGATTCGTTTGGGAGCGATGGAAATACCCACTGCATCTTTCAATGCATATTTTTCAGGAAAACCCTCCGCCTGCAAATAGGTTTTGGGAGAAATCTTGATCCAGCCACCCTTATCATAATACCAAGGTGTGGTGTAACCGAAATCGATGCGGGTAAAATCTTTGGAGATCAATACCCGAAGTACTTTTGGATTTTTTTTTGGCGTATCCAGTTCGGGAATTTCAAATAGTAGGGTTTCGTTCTTCGCAGACATGTTATTTCAGATTTTCGGTGAATTCAATGAGCCATTCAGGTGATATGATCTTCACATGACGACCGTAGGACAAAAAGAGACGTGTGAGTTCGATGGTAGGGATCAGATGAAACGATATGGTAGAAAAACCATCCGGATCTTTCTTTACCTTTTGGCTCTCATGAATCGGATAGGCCTGAAAATATTCGGTAGCAAGGGCACTTGCCTCGATCTTCATCTTTTGCATCTTTTGTTGTGGAATTGGAAAAACACCGTAATAATCATGTGTGTTTACTGCGAGTGATTGAGGATCAGGCGAAATGAAGGTTTTTTTCAAAATGAATGGATCAAACACGCGGTCTAGTCCAAAGGTTCTTAGGAGTTTGTGGTTTTCAGAATACCCCATGATGTACCACTTATTGTCGAATTCCTTGATCATGTAGGGGTGTATCGTAATTGACTTGAATTCTCGCTTTTTGTAGGAATAGTGCACAAACGAAACCGGTCTTTTTTCTCTGCAGGCGCTGTAAAATAGATCAAAATGCTCAAAACCGCGCGCAGCCGGTGGTGTCATGGTATGCAGAATCTGGCGTTTGGAATTTGCTTGAGGAAATTCTTCGAGTACTGTGGTCAGGATCTTTTCCATGGCGCTATTGAACTTTTCACTCATCTGAGATCTGCCAATGTTTCGTATCAGATCGATTGACTCCTTAATTGTGTCGATGTCGCTGTCACTTAAAGGGATTCCAGAGATCGAGTAGTTTGGATCAAGGTATTCGTAACCTCGTTTGGAAGTATTGTATTCCAGCGGAGCGCTGAATCCTTCCGGAGGATCCAGTTTCATCCGGTTGATGTCCTTTTGAATAGTGTGGACCGAGGGATCGATACCCAGTTTTTCACGGCAAGCTTCGATAATTTCTTCCATGGTCGGATACGGACGCATGTTGTTTCGAACAAGCATATCGATCACTTTATAACGACCCAGCGCGTTTTTGTTGATGGGCATAATTATTTTCTTTATCAGGTGTTGTTATAAAATTAGGTTTATAATTTACTTTTTTGACATCTAATCTGTCCTTTTGTCTTGACACAAAAGGACCAAAAGGTCAAGTCTCGATTGAAGCCGTTCGGAGAAAATATTCTCATGGACCGTTGCGCAAAAAGAGTGCAAGCCGAAATCGGCTTGCAAACGACAAGCGCTTTTCGGCAACGGTTCACCATTCGAACATTTTCATTCCCTCACTTCGCCAATCGAGCCGTAAATAAAGGATAACAATCGATCAGAGTAATCAAATCATGTTAGTGAATTTATAAATGAATCAGTGGACCATAGATTGTTGAGAATTTCGAATATCAAAAAAAAAAATAACTCCGTACAATGGATGCGGAGTGGGTTTTTAGGTTTGCAAAATAAACATATAGAGACATGGAAGTACTTATTGAAAAAATGGTTGAAGTTACCCGAGAGATAACGCCAACAAGAACGATCAAATTATGGAATCCCGGAGCTTTGGACCATAAACTGGGGCATCGTATGGCCGGAATTGAACTGACAGATGAATATACACGAATTGATTTTATCTACCGTTCACCCGATCATTATATCAACGGAGGTTGGATTCAGATGGAAGGAACGGCCTACATTTCACCCGTAGGATCCGGAATGAAATACAGATTGGTCCAGGCGATCAATATTCCGATCACCCCCATCAAACATTACTTCAAAAGGGAAGGGGAGTTCCACACGTATACATTGATCTTTCCTGCTTTACCTGCCAATACAGAGAAGATAGACATCATTGAAAAAGAAGCACCGGGCACCTATTTCAATTTCTATGGCGTAGATTTTTCCAAATGGATGACGGTTCCCCATCCGGCGTATGCGGGGTCATGTAAAAACTAAGCTGATGGATTACCTGGAGACAAAAAAACGCATCCTCGAATTGAAGTTGGCTATAGTTACAATTCAAATAGAGAAAAATGAAATCATCCGCCTGCAACAGTGCGAACAGGCTTGTGAATTGAGACAAAAAGAACGGGAGCTAATCAGTGCGTTGGAAGAGAAAAAGGAAGAAGTGCTTCTTCAACTGAAATCCTTCAAAACAATTTCCTCTACAATGGAAGAAACGCATTTGATGTTGAATCTCTTATTGGAATTTAACCAGGATGAGATGAATCGAACCTATTCATCCATCAAGCTAGCATTTATTGATCGGATGAAATCGGAATATGAAGAACTATGGAATGAAAGAAGACAGCATATGCGAGAATACCGTTTCAGAGAAGCATATAAAATTCAAGATCATATACTGGAAATAGGGAGGTTTTTGGTGGATAATGGGCGAGATTAAAACTCGTTAAAAAATAAAATTGCGGTTTATTCACGCTCTTAAAGGT
>CAIYQV010000227.1 GCA_903928365.1 uncultured Flavobacteriia bacterium | reverse complement strand
TGACCATAATCCAACTGGATCGGGTCGAGCTCTCCACTCAAATGTTTTTTGAAATGCGATAAAAAGCGAATTACGCTCGGGTCCGGCTTTCGTTTGTAACTGTTGTGAGAAGCAAGAAAGCGATAATGATTTAGGGGGAGGGTATCCGATTGCTGACCGATCAGGGCAAATGGAAAAAGTAATCCACCAAGGAGTAATCGCATTAATAACTTCATACTCGCGCTTTGCGCTTTTGCCATCTTCTGGCAACAAATCTGATTCCGTAATGCGTTAACACGGCTGTACCTGAACCCAAAAGGATTCCGCCCAATACATCACTGGGAAAATGCACCCCCAGGTACATTCTGGAAAATGCAACAGTAGATGACCAGGCATAGGCAGGCACGATCACATACCATTTCGGGTATTGAAGCGAAATAGTCGTTGCCGCCGCAAATGCCATGGATGTGTGTCCGGATGGAAAAGAATAAGAACCTGCCGATCCATGCTTCTGAATATCATCAGGATACGTAACAAACGGACGGGGTCTGTTAACGATGTATTTGAGGCCGGAGGTCAACAAGCCGTTTAGCGCCTGAGCGCTGAAGTTTTCTAATCCCTGCCACTTTAGTGTACTGTCCTTTTGAATGAGTCCTGCGGATAATTGTATCACCGGAACCCCAAGGGCTACTGGGGTATCACTGTTAGAAAAGCAACGCATCGCTTTTCCCCCGTTTTCATTGTATGAGCCATTAATAGCCTTTAAGAGACGGAGGTCCTGAGACTGGCCTAATATACTTTTTGAAAAACAGAGGAAACCTGCAACAAGGACTCGATAAACGAATAGATGAAAGGACAATTATCAGAGATGAATTGAAATTCCGACAGACGGATTCAAGAACACATTCATGCTTTTTACTTGTCGCACCTCGATCAATTTATCGTACACACCATCGGCCATTGGTAAAAAGATCAAGGATAGATCTGCCTCCAGGAAGATAACATCAGATATTTTGAATTGGGGTGTAAATCCACACATAATACTCAACATATCATCGTTTCCTTTGATCAGGGGATCGCTTAAATCCGCTCCGGATACTTCCAATGAATCCTTATAGGCACTATGAAACTGACTTGCCAAACCTAAACCAACATGGAACATGTAGTTCATTTTTTTCTCCGTTATGCCTCTGTCAGCAGAGATGTTGGCAACCGCTTCAAGATTCGCACGCAGCGACATGGACTTGTCATCAATGTTCAACCCATTCACTTCGCCTGAAGAACTTAACTGGTCATATCCCAAACTTCCTTTTAATCCCCAAATTGGTGAAAGCATGTAACCCAAACCTGCATCGACATGCAAACCGGGCGCACCTTTACTATATTCGGAATGCACACCACCAATTCTTCCACCTGCGTGAAGATCAAGGAATAGTTTTGAAGATTCAGTCGAGGCGTCTTGTGCAAAAAAACTCGCTGAGATTAAGAAAGAAAATAAAAGGCTACCGTATTTCATTGTTTCATGTTTTATGCTTCAAAAGTACGCTTTTTAAAAATATACACACTTAATTTTCAGATTAATGTCCCCTCAAAATTCTCATTACATACACTTCATTATTTCTTAAGATTCTACTCTGTATTGTGCGGATTGTTTTTACATAAGGTCATATAGCCGTAACATCCGAAACCGATCTTTGAGGGCAAACAAAAACCTACACTGAACAATATGGAACAAAAAGGAAAACGTGAGCTGGAACTAGTGGTGATCTCGGATGTCCATCTGGGAACCTATGGAAGTCGGGCAGAGGAATTAAACGCCTATTTGAAAACCATCAAGCCTAAAACGCTCATTTTAAACGGAGACATTATCGATATCTGGCAATTCAGCAAAAGGTATTTTCCGCAGTCACATCTAAAAGTCATCAAACGCATCACCTCTTTAGTTTCTGAAGGAGTTGAAGTTTATTACATCACCGGAAACCACGACGAAATGCTTCGAAAGTTCAAAGGTTTCAAAGTGGGCTCTTTTGAAATTGTCAACAAAGTCATTCTGGACCTCAATGGAAAGAAAACCTGGTTTTTTCACGGTGACGTGTTCGATGTAACCATGAAACATTCCAAGTGGCTCGCCAAACTAGGGGGAAAAGGCTATGATCTGCTTATTTTGATCAATACCATGGTCAACTGGATCAGCGCACGCTTTGGAGGTGAGAAATTATCCTTCTCCAAAAAGATCAAGGACAATGTTAAAAGCGCAGTGAAATTCATCAATAATTTCGAAGAAGTTGTTGCTGAAATAGCCGCAGAACAAGAATTTCACACAGCCGTGTGTGGTCACATCCATCAACCAACCATTAAGCAGTTAATATCAAAAGATAGCGAAGTGTTGTATTTGAATTCCGGTGACTGGGTTGAAAACTGCACGGCACTCGAATACAACAATGGTTCCTGGAAGCTTTACCGATTTTCGGAAGATCCGGAGGCAAATGGCTTGCTTAAAAATGATGTAGATACGGAACATGCCATTCCTAACAATAAAGAACTATTTGGCGAATTACTAAAAGAATTCAGCCTAAACCATTACTCGAATTAATGCGCATTCTTTATGCTTTTCCGGGCACTGGCTTCGGACACATTTCCAGAGCACGTGAATTTGTGCCGATCTTAAATGAATACAGTGACCTCGATGTATTGATCAGTGGTCCGAACCGCCATCTTGCACAACCATTTGAGGTGCGCCATCGCATGGAGGGACTTACTTTTTTTGCGGGAGAGAAAGGCGGGATCAATTTTTGGAAAACATTTAAGGACAACAGTATTATTCGCGCATCAAATGAGATTAAATCTCTCCATCTGGATAAATACGATCTTGTCATAAGCGATTTTGAACCTGTTTCTGCATTTGCCGCCAATCGACAACGGCACCCCAACAGCATTGAGCTTAGTCACCAATGCGCTGTGATGCACCAAGCCTCTCCCAAACCGGATAAACGAGATCTTCTTGGAAAATACATAATGCAGCATATCTGTCCGCTTGAAAGGAAGGTCGGATTTCATTTCTGGTCTTATGACAAAGACATTTACACCCCTGTCATCCGCAAAGAGATCAGGCATTTAACACCAGAGAACAGAGGACACTATTGCGTTTATCTTCCCGCTTATAGTCCGGCATACCTTCAAAAGATCCTCTCTGCCATTCCCGAAGTGAAGTGGCATGTTTTTTCACAAAAAGTAGAACGCTACAAGCAAACGGGGAATTGCAATTTTTACCCTGCAGATAACTTAGTGTTTCTGGAAAGTTTTGCCTCCTGTGAAGGAATTCTATGTGGCGCAGGTTTTGAAACTCCCGCCGAAGCGCTTTACATGGGAAAAAAATTGTTGGTCATCCCAATGAAAAATCAGTACGAGCAGCAATGCAATGCTGAATCTTTACGCAGATTAGGCGTTGATATTTTACCGCATTTAAGCGCGAAGGAATTGCTGTTTTTGAGGAAATGGTTAACTGTTAAAACACCTGTAAAGATTGATTATCCGGATCTTTCCCATCAAATTATCCATTCACTACTTAATAGCTCTGAAAAATTGAACGCGCAAGGCCAACAGTTTATTCCGACTGAGGTTACCTTTGGGATTTAATCATTCAAATCAGCGGGTAGATCTTGGAGCAAACGTCTTCTTAGCATTTATGTAAGTAAGAGAAAACTCCAGTCCTCGGTTATTGTAATTGGCCAGATAACCAGTTCCTATGCAATAACTCGTTCTAAAGGTTAATCCGCCCACCGTAAACCCAGCCTGCACGATCACTGCATTCTTTTGACGCCAACTGGAACCGAGTATTACCTTATTACGATCGTTCAGATGATAAAAAAGCAATGATCCCAGCATCAATTCATGAGCTGCAGACTGATACATAAACAAGGCCTGTGGCATCAATGTGAAACGCTGGTCCAATTTATACGCGGCAGAAAAATGGGCATTGTAATGCAACGGAACAGGCAAAAGGGCCCCGTTAAATCTTTCTGTACTCTTAGTGATATTATAAATCGATGCCCCGGCATTCAGAATGAGTTTTCCCTGATATAAGTTCGCCTTATAAGCAAGTCCGCTGTTGCCTGAAAATTGCACCTTTACCGTATTTTGAAAATTTTCTCCGCTTGGCAAAGAAGGATCAAATCCACCCACTGCACTCCCCGAATATTGTTGATCGTAGGTGAAGTCACCCGGTGAAAAACTATTATTCAAAAGACCCAATTGTAATCCAACAGACAGTTGATGCTTGTCTTGAAAACGGTCATTGGAACCCACGATTTTATAGGAAACACCATAATTGAAATGAGATACACTAAATATCGAATTGACACTTCGTGTGTTACTGAAAAATGCCCCCGTAGCAAATCTGTCCCCAACGGAAAAATCCAATCCTTGTGCAAAGGACCTGTAGGAGGCTGCTCCTGCGGTGAAGTTTGAGCGTTGATCCCGATATCCTGAGCTTAATCGCACGCCGGAATATTGGTCATCTGCTCTGTCTCCTATCAAGGCAGGATTGAGATTTAAAGGAGAGGCATCATATTGCGCATAATGGTAATCTTGAGAATGTACCAAACCGCCTATGACCAAAGCAGAAAAAAAGCAAGTATATTTTAGAAAGCTATTCATTCTTAATATCGTTTAAGGTTAATCACACCATATTCATTCAATTCATCTCCCGACAGCGTTTCGCCGGATATCACGTATTCAAACGCTCCCGAAGGTTGCGGTTTACCGCTGTAAGTACCATCCCAGCCCAATAATGGATCTGTTGATCTGAAAACAAGATTTCCCCATTCATTATAGACGTTCATTTCAAACGAACTGAATGGCCCTCCACGAACAAGGAATACATCGTTCGCCCCATCTCCATTAGGAGTAAAAGCGGTAGGTATAGCGAGAATAGAACTCTCTAATATGATCACCGTGTCACACGCTGTCGATTCACAACCAAACTGACTGATCGCAGTTAAACAAATACTGTATGCGCCTGTATCCGCAAAAATATGGGACGGTTCAAACAGAGAAGAGGAATACCCATCCTCAAAAGACCATAAATAAGTAAGTGCGTTTACAGAGCCGTTGATTACAAAAGATTGAGATTCGGGCAAGAACAACGTGTCATCAACCAATGAAAAATCAGCGGTTGGAGGGTCTTGCAATTGGATATAGTTACTTTGAATTAACGAATCAGAACATCCGTTGGGAGAAGTAACCACCAGGGTAACGCTAAAAGAAGTGGTTGAATCATACGTATGGGAGGGTGTCTCAAGGCCTGAGGTTGTTCCATCGCCAAAACTCCAGAAATACGTTGCTCCTGCATCCTGGGTTGTTGTATTGGTAAATTGTACATCGTAAGGAGCACATCCGTATTCAGAAGGCACAGTAAACGCCACCAGAGGTTTGAGATCCATCGTAACAGGCAAGCTGATCGTGTCCGAACAACCCTGGTCTGTTCCTACAGATAACTGTACTGTGTAAGTGCCCGGTGCGCTGTAGTACAATTGTGGGTCCTGCACGGCCGCTGTAAAGCCATTTCCAAAATTCCAGCTCCAGCTACTTACATTGCCTGATGAAGCAACAGAAAGATCTGTAAATTGTGTCAAATCACCCGAACAATGCTGATTCACCTGAAAATCTGCAATCACTCCGCTTAACACATCAATCAGATCGGTCCTTGTCAATGTATCAGCACAACCACCCGGTGCAGTTGCTACCAACGTAACAGAAAATAATCCACTACTTCCGTACACCTCCGTTGGATTCTGAATAGTGCTTATATCACCATTTCCAAAATCCCATGTAAATGTTGACCCGGCCGCTGTTGAAGAACTATTGCTAAACGCAGCAGTCAAAGGCACACATCCCATGGTGTCCAACGTTGTAAAAAGCGCATGAGGTTGATTTCTGATATAAAGCGGTAGGGTTATCGCATCGGAACACCCGACTGAATTAGTAACATTCAGGGTAACCATAAAATTCCCTTCTGACGGATAAAAATGAGACGGGTTTTGCAGGGTACTTGTTCCACCATCTCCAAAACTCCAGCTCCATGATGTATTAGGAGCTCCGGATTGTACAATCTCATTAAAATCAATAAGCGTATTGACACACGCCGGACTATGATCGAAATCAGCAGTAGGAGATGCCAAAACGGTGA
The DNA here is from genome assembly GCA_903928365.1 of uncultured Flavobacteriia bacterium. Taxonomy (GTDB): domain Bacteria; phylum Bacteroidota; class Bacteroidia; order Flavobacteriales_D; family Crocinitomicaceae; genus M0103. The sequence continues at coordinate 1,594 of CAIYQV010000227.1, read as the reverse complement.
TGTAATTCGTTTTTATCAATGAATCGATGCAGCCGTTTGGTGAGCTCACGATCAACTTTACTGTATACTGTCCTGCATCAGTGTATGTTTTTGCCGGATTCTGCAGTATGGAAAAACTATTGTCACCGAATGTCCAATAATAAATAGAAGCTGGGTCCGTAAAAGAGTTATCTGTAAATGTGGTTGAAAGCGGTGAACATCCACTCACTGAACTGGCGGAAAACATGACAATCGGGTTATTATCGATCGTGATGTTCTGTGTATATATACTTTGAAGGCCATTACTTCCTGTAACCGTTAGTGTTACGGAATAATCACCTGCTACCCCATAAATATTAACCGGATTCTGGAATGAACTGATGTTTCCGTCTCCAAAATTCCATTGATAAGCGGTAATCGTTCCATTCGCATAGGTCGATTGATTGGAAAAGGTGACCGCACTTCCAGAACAATTGCCTTCATAGGTAAACAGCGCTGTGGGTCTGTCAACCAATACCGTATCAATAAAAATGGATGAACAACCCTGGTTTGTGGCAGAAAGCGAAACAACAAAGAACCCGCCTCCGGTATAGGTGTGGATTGGATCTGTCAATGTACTTTGCGAAGCATCTCCGAAATCCCACAAATAAGATGCAACATCCGATGTGTTAGTAAAGGAGACACTGTCCTGGTCTGCCGTTACGCTATATGTAAACGAAGCAGAAGGTATGGCACCAACATTAAGCGTTTGTGACACGGTGTACACGCAGCCGTCATTGGTGGTTGCATTGAGTGAAACGGGATATACGCCCGTACTATAAGTTGCCGAACCGTTTTGAGTGCTAGCCGACGAGCCATTTCCAAAATCCCATGCCCAGGAAGAAACAGGTTTGCCATTTACTGTTGTTGGTCCGGTGAAATTCGCTGTGTTGCCATCACACAACACACTTGGAGCTATTCCTAAAAATGAAGACCCATTTCCTAAATTGATGAATTTGTGCTTACATACACTTCCGTTCAATAAGGTCGTAATCGTATTGAAATCCGAAGAATCAATCAGCGTACATGGACCCGACAATTGAAATCTCACATAGAGCAACGTTGTGTTCATGGGAACGGTATACGTGGCGATTGGGCCCGATGTCGTGTTACTAACGAACTCATTGAGTGGATTATAGTAGGTGTACGGATCCAACGCCGGAATCATATTGATCGTGGAGTCATACGTCATTTCCGATTGATTGAACTTGAACCAAAAATCAAAATTACTGATGGGTCCATTGGAGCGTATAAAAACCGGTATATCATAATAATAGGTGCCTGTACCGGAATAAATCGCATTGCTCAGATCAAAAAACATCGTATCATTAGACACATCATAAGGTGGCACGGGACTTTTTACATTTTCCGCGTGCAATGAGCAACATATAATAAAAGTGAAAATAAAATTGAGCGCTAGAATTACGTATCTCATAAATGATGTTTTTGATCTGATTTATCTTTATTTAATGTGCACTATACGTTGTTGGCACTGACCATTTTGGGTGTCCAGATGAAGAAAATAATTCCCCGAGGCAAGCGAACTAAAAGGTATGGAAAACAAGCCGTCAGTGCT
>CAIYQV010000226.1 GCA_903928365.1 uncultured Flavobacteriia bacterium | reverse complement strand
GTTTTTTGATAAACAAAAATGGAATCGGTGTAAGTTGGTGAATTAAAACTAGGCTCAGAACCATTAGTCGTGTAAACTAATTTGGACGGAACGACATTGTTGTGAGATATTTTTAAGTAAAAGGACGTGTTATTAATCCCTGTCGTTTTGGAAAGAATTGGACGCTTTAAGCTATCACTGTAAAACACGGAAGAATTGTTACTTGCACCTGGAGAGGGCACTAACCACTTGACAATTGTCGATGCATCGGGACTAAGTCCAACAGAAATATCTGCTTCTGGCGATTCAACAATTAAACTAGAAACCAACTGTTGCGCGGGGTCAAATAAATAAACCGATTCACCGTTTCCTTCTAGTTTGAAATTGGTATGGATCATGTTCCCTTGTACGGGTATGAATTCATTCGTGAGCTCAGTTAAACTTGTGGTGTTGAAATGAAAATCGACATACGTGTAGTTTTCCCCGTTCGTAGCAGCTACTTCGAATCCAATGGAATTAATCATCCCTGCTGACAATCCCGATGCACTTAATTCACTTGCTCGAATCAGTATTTGATGTCGTGCTCCCCAATACCAGTTACCATATGGAGCTGGATAGTCGGTGTTCCCATTTTGAATCGTTCCAGTGCCAATAATGGCGTTATTCAATTTGATGTTTGGACGTTGGGAATAGGTGGAGGCGTTGTTCGCAGAACATGCTGCCGGACTCCCATCAATAAAACTAGCAATGGTTGATACATACGAAGTCGCAGTCTGCTTGAAAATGGAGTTCTCCGTGTATTGTGCGTTGTTATACGAACAGACGTTTATCACTACGTTTGAAGCGCCATCCCAATAAAATGGAGTGACGAGTTGGTGCTGATTCCACCCGGTTTGAGGGGTGAAATTCTGTTGAGAAAGCCCAAATTGAAAAGGAGCAGAGCCAAAGCGATTTTTCTGACTACAAAATATTTGTTGGAATCCACCTGCTGGAATGGATAGATTCGGTAAGATCCACATATTAGGAACCGTCGGTTTATCTGAAAGCGCATATCCATTTAGGTTTACCGGAGTCGTGCCCGAATTATGCAATTCGATCCAATCACTTGCATCTTCATTTTCGTCGAGAGAGGTTAAGTAATTTTTATTACAGCCTTCGTTAATGGAGATTTGGGCCTCCATCACAAAGAAAATAGAAAGAAACAGAAAAGTCAAAACTGTTTTCATGGTGCTCAAATTGGGTAAAAAAAAAGGCTGGTTTAATCCAGCCTTTTGCGAATGATTTATTGATTATTTCACGTAAACGCGTTGTGTCGTTTTTTCTGTAGCTGTTGAAACTACCACTTGATAAATCCCTGTAGTTAATTGATCAAAAGAAATGGTATTGTATACATCTGTTAATTTCTCAGATTTCAATAGTTGACCTGACATAGAAACAAAGCTTACTTCAGCGCCAATTAAATCTGGAGTCACATTGATTTTTACATTTTCTGGCGTTCCAACGATGGTCACTTTATCCGCTATGGCGATTTGCTCAAGTCCTGAATTGGCACCCTCTCCAGCTAAAATACCCGTATTGGCAGTAGATTGATATCCGAATCCATGAATGGTGATTTGAGAAGCATTTGCGTTCACAGATAATTCTACCCAACCATAATAAGTGTTTGCACCTGCTACTAATTTACCTCCAAGGAATTTATTCGATTGATTTAAGAAATTACCTTGTTGAACAGGTATTTGTCCTAATGGACCAGCATCTACTAATATGTCTGCACCTAATGCATTGTATGAAGACGTACCGAAATTTGCCGCAGAAGAAATTGGAT
>CAIYQV010000225.1 GCA_903928365.1 uncultured Flavobacteriia bacterium | reverse complement strand
GGAATCAGGCTACAAAGCAACGTTTTCCAAGCATGATTCTTCCTCTGCGCTGCTGGGCAACCTTCAACTACTTCTTGATACACTAAATTCTCCCGAAGCAGCAGGAGGCCTTTCATTTGCTGAATTCCTTGCGGCATCCAACAACCTTGATCTTACTCAGGGTAAGTTCGACAGCACACTTCCTTCTGTAAAATCCTGGATGGAACAACGCACGCTCGTTCAAAGAATCTACGAAATGGAAATACACCAAACCATCGGTGCTTTTCAATTTGTTATACTGCGCAAAGAAACACTACAAAAGCTCGATAGCATACTTGATGCCTTGTCTGATGAATTCAAGCGCCTTTCGGGAATCATTGAACTTGAAAAGTGGACCGATCTGCTGGAAGCGATGAAACTTGCCGCGGCGGCACATTATTTTTCAACTGATCTTTACCGACGGCACGCACCACTGCTGAAAAAAGACAGTTCGCAGCAAAAGAAATTCCTCAAGCTTCGGAAGAGTTACCGCAAGCTGGTGAATGATCTTGCTTTGTTCGACCCGTCAGCAGCTGACTGGCTGAAAAAACCTTCCAGGGAGGAATTGGTCATGCTTGAGACCGCCTCAGAACGTAATGGACTTTTTTCTAAAAGTCGCTTTAAACGCCTTTGGACTCATTACACCTTGCTCCCTGTTGAACAAGCTGGCACTATGTTGAATTCCAGAAAAAAAGAACTGGATCTGGAAGCAGCCTTGAGCAAGTACAAAAATGAGTTCGATGAATTGGGTATTGAAACCCCAGACGTTTATGTGGAAATGATCTATCAGCAGATCACTGATTATCCGATGGATGCGGAAAGTAAACTCTCAAATTGGACTTCAGACAAAATAGCCCTGCTTGCGGGATGCAACAAATCCCTGTTGGATCTTCATACCCAACTCAAGCTTGTATTTCTATTTGACAAGGATCTTCATATCAAAAAACGAATCGATCAATCGAAATTAGCACTTCCCATCATCCATGAAATTATAAATTTCAATGCTGTCTTAAATGAATCAACTCATCGTGCGCTAAGGAATTACTCTTCTTTTGATGATCTTATCCACGCTGTTTTTTATACGGGTTATCAGCAATTCATTCTGCATTTTCCTTACCTCCGTAATCTTCACGCAACGGATCTTCTTTCGAAAAGCCAAGCCATATCAACTGCACAAGGGCTCGAAGCAAGTGCAATGGCCGAAAAAATACACGAAAAGCAATTCGACGTTTTTGAATCCTATCAACGATTACTGCGAACGCCATCCGGCAAACTAACGGCAGAGAATAAAGCAAAGAAAGAGCGCTTGAAAAAGGGCAAAGCAATCCTTGTGAAAGCCTTCGCGAAAAAACGCAATTTGCCAACACTGCGTTCATTATATCAATCAGAAGCCGCCGAATGGATCCGCATTCTGAAACCCGTCTGGTTATCTAACCCATCGCAAGTTGCCCAAATATTTCCCATGGAACAGGAACAGTTTGCTTATGGTATTTTTGACGAAGCCAGTCAGATTCCATTGGAAAATGCCCTAGGAACAATTTATCGTTGCCAACGCATCGTAGTGGCCGGAGACAGTCAGCAAATGTCGCCCTCCTCTTTTTTCAAAGCGGGTAGCAGCGAGCGCACAGATCTGTTGCATCAAGCAACATTTCATTGGAAATCCATGCATTTGCAGCATCACTACCGCAGTGAACATCCCGGCTTGATCCAGTTTTCGAATCGCCATTTCTATCAGTCCGCTTTACGGGCATTTCCTTCTGTCGATGCAGAAACGGAACCGTTACAGCTGCACTTTGTGGATGGAATCTATCAGGATGGTTCGAATCTGAAAGAAGCTCAAGCCGTTGCTCGTGAATTGGAAAAACACTTGAAGTCTGACCAAACGCTTGGCGTGGTGGCATTTTCACAAACTCAGCTTGAAACCATCCGATCATTTCTTTCGCCGCAAACCTCAGCGTTGCTGCAAGAACGCATAGAACAAGATACCTTGTTCTTTAAATCTTTAGAGAACGTTCAGGGAGATGAATGCGATGTATTACTGATTAGTTTGGGCTATGGAAAAGATGCAGAGGGGAAATTCCACCTGCGTTTCGGCCCTATGAATCAATCTGGTGGTGACAAGCGATTGAATGTACTTTTTTCGAGGGCTCGAAAAAAAATACACGTTTTCACTTCAGTAAAAAGTTCAGATTTTAAAATCTCTTCCAATGAAGCAGTAGACTTGCTTCGTCGTTACCTGCAATCTGCTGAAAATAATGAGTTCAACGCTGTCGTAAACACCTTTTTTCAGGCACACAACATTACCCGAACAGGTAATGAACTCCTTCTAAAGTCACCTCAACAAACCTTCCCAAATGCGCTTGAAATGGTGACCTTCGTAAGCGTGCTTTCGCAACGCGGTTGGAAGTTGAGGATGGAGTTTTAATGTGCGTCCAGCCAGTTCATTCCGGTATCTACTGAAACATCTATCGGAACGCCCACTTCGACTGCATGTTCCATGCAGTTCTTGACAAGCTCCTTCATTTCTTCGATCTCTTCTTTGACGACATCAAACACCAATTCATCATGCACCTGTAAGATCATTCTAGATTGCATCTGGCGTTTTTTCATCTCTTCGTGCACTCGGATCATCGCCATTTTAATGATGTCTGCGGCTGAACCTTGAATAGGTGCATTAACGGCATTTCGTTCTGCAAAACCGCGCACGACTGCATTGGCAGAATTGATATCTGGTAAATACCTTCTTCTTTGCAATAGCGTCTCCACATAACCTTTATCGCGCGCTTCACGAACCACTCCTTCCATATAGGTTTTAAGTGCAGAGAACTGTTCAAAGTAACTATCGATGATCGCTTTTGCTTCGGTCCGTGAAATGTTCAGACTTTGAGAAAGACCAAAGGCAGATTGTCCGTAGATAATCCCGAAATTCACCGCCTTCGCTGCACTGCGCTGATCTTTGGTAACCTCATCCATCGGCACATGAAAAACCTTGGAAGCCGTCGCCGTGTGAATATCGAACTTCTTATGAAACGCGTCGATCATGTGCTCATCTTTACTCAATGCAGCTATGATCCGCAATTCGATCTGGGAATAATCGGCAGAAAGCAACACGTGTTTATCGTCTCTTGGAATGAACGCCTTTCGAATCTCTTTGCCTTTTTCTGAACGAATCGGAATATTCTGGAGATTTGGGTTGTTGGAGCTCAAGCGACCTGTTGCCGTTACTGTTTGCATAAAGTTGGTGTGTACACGTCCATCAAGGCGATCAGTCATCGTTGGCAGCGGATCTACATAGGTACTTTTAAGCTTGCGCAACTGACGGTATTCCAAGATCATAGGAATGATCGGGTGTGTTTTTTCAAGACGCACTAAAATGTCTTCAGACGTAGCGTACTGTCCTGTCTTCGTCTTTTTTGCTTTGGGATCAATTTTGAGATGATCAAATAACACCTCCCCCAATTGTTTTGGGGAATCAACATTGAATGGCACACCAGCCGCTTCTTTAATATTGGTATCCAGCTCGGTCAGGTGTTTTTCAAGCTCAGCAGAATATTCTTTCAGTCCTTTGACATCAATCGCAATTCCTTCTTGTTCGATATCCTTCAGCACTTCCACCAGTGGCATTTCAATCTGATAGAATAGTTCTTTCAGATGTTCTTTCTGGATCTCAGGCTCAAACAGTTTCTTTAACTGCAAGGTGATATCGGCATCTTCACAAGCGTAATCAGAGACCTCTTCAGGCTTAAGGTCGCGCATGTTTCCCTGACCTTTGCCTTTTTTGCCGATTAGTGCTTCTATAGGAATGGGCTTGTATTTCAAATAGAACTCTGAAAGGAAATCCATGCTCTGTTTCGATTCCGGGTTGATCAGGTAATGTGCGATCATCGTATCGAAGGTTGGTCCGCTGACTTCGATTCCGTAGCGATGCAACACCTTCAAGTCGTATTTGATGTTGTGTGCAATTTTTTCTATCTCTTTGGAGGCAAAAAACGGCTCAAATTCATGAACGATCTTTTTGGCCTCCTCAAAATTATCTGGAACGGCAACATAAAATCCCTCGCGTGCTTTGTAGGAAAAGGCTAACCCCACCAGGTCTGCATGCATGGCATCAAGATCCGTTGTCTCGGTATCAAAGCATACTTCGTTCTGCTTGAGCAGCAATTCCAATAATTCTTTTCGCTCTTCCGGATTGGTAATCAAATGGTAACTCGGTTTTTCCGTTGCGATTGTTTTAAGATCAGCAGTTGGTTCCGGATCCTGTTCGACCAACATGCTCTGTACCCCGAAAAGATCGAGCTGACCTGACGCATTTGGAGCACTAGCCGTAGGAGTTGCCGTCACCACGATCTCTTCACCAATCACTCTTCGAGCAAGGTTTCTGAATTCCAGTTCTGTAAATACCTCCTTCACCAACTCGGTATCTACATCGCACATCACCAGTGCAGCCTCGTCAAACTCCACTTCAAGATCCGTAATGATGGTAGCGAGCATTTTAGAAATCCGTCCTTGTTCAGCGAAATTGATCACGTTTTCTTGTTGCTTGCCTTTTAGTTCATGCGCATTGGCAATGATGTTTTCCAGTGAATCATATTTCTGGATCAAGGCTTTGGCTGTCTTCTCACCAATTCCGGGAATTCCGGGAATGTTATCAGAAGCATCGCCCCAGAGACCAAGAATGTCGATCACCTGTAGCGGATGATTTACTTCAAATTTGTCGCAAACCTCCTTTACACCCAGAATTTCGGCAGGAGCACCTCCACGGCCAGGTTTGTAAATGAACGTACTCTCCGAAACCAACTGACCGTAATCCTTATCTGGAGTCATCATGTAAGTGGTATATCCTTTTTTCTCGGCAATCTTGGCAACAGTTCCGATCACATCATCCGCTTCATAGCCATCTACTTGCAAGACCGGCACCCGAAAAGCCTCGATGATCTTCTTGATCGGCTGGATCATACTGCGAATATCTTCGGGCATTTCTTCGCGGTGTGCTTTGTACGCTTCAAAGTCTGCCTGACGATGCACTGAACCGCCCGGAGGGTCGAAAACGACCGCCAAATGTGTTGGTTTTTCAGTTTTGATCACATCGATCAGCACGTTTGTAAAACCAAAGGCCGCAGAAGTATTTTGTCCTTTTGAATTGATGCGCGGGTTCTTGGCAAACGCAAAATAAGCGCGGTAAATAAGCGCATACGCATCGAGCAGGAAGAGTTTTTTATCGGTGTTTTGAGAAAGCATGTTTTTGAGTGCTTGGTGTTTAGTGCATAGTGCACTTATGAAGATTGCAAAGCTATTTTAAAATTACATCAACGCAATTATATAAGTTCGATTATTCTATAAATTAGATAATCGTTATTTTAATAGCAAATCAATGCTTTACTCCTATTCCAAACCCTAGAATAAACATTTTACATGTCCTACAGGTTAATTAATTCTAGCGTCTTAAAAACATTCTAATTATTAAAAAAGCTGGCCCATCTTTCGCAGATGGGCCGGGATAAAAAATCGATAAAATTATCGTAAGTCAATTAAAAGCCATTTATAAACTAAGGTGCACAACTACATGTTTGGTTGAATCGTGGCGCGAAAAGAAGGAAATCGTCAACATTGACAACACCATCATGATTAAAGTCGGAAGTGCATCCAGTGCATGAAGATCCAAATAGAGGGGCGAACATCAAGAAATCGTTGACATCCGTTATTCCATTATTATCAAGATCCGGTTTATCGCAATTGGAAAGAACTTTTGCAGGAGTTGAATATGTGCATCCGTTAGCATCGGTAACAGAAACTGTATAGGTACCAAAGTCTCCAGTTGTGATTGTTGAACTTGTTGCACCGTTTGACCAACTATAAGATGCTGGGTTCGAAATTCCCGATACACTCAAAGAAGTACTGGATCCTGGACAGAATGTATATGATACTGCTGAAATGGTGGGATTTAGTATCAAACAATTTATTTGATATGTAGTAACCGTACTACTAACTTCATTTGACACTACTACGAGTGGAAAACCATTTGGACTGCTCGCTGCATCAATGAAAATAATACCTTCTGCACCACGATCACCCGTAGACGCCTGTCTATTATTGATATAGGTTACATACTGAGGAGCTGCAGGATTTGAGATATCATAAACCATTACTCCCCCGATACGCTCTAATACAATGAAAGCGTACGTTTTACTACCTAACTTACCTATTGCAACTCCTTCTGGTTCAGGGCCTTTGTCGTCACTTCTGTTTTTGAGCGCACCCGCTCCAACTGTATTCGACATATTAAAGAACGAGCCATAAGTAGGGTGATTGAATGTGATTTTTTCCAATTCATTCTTACTATCATAAACCAACGGATTCGCTGATGCTGGATTCCAAATACTGAATGATCTTCCGCCAAAAACATGAATTTGATCGATGTCACCATCGCCGTCCGTATCACCTGTTTTATTTGTAGCATTTAATCTTCCAAGTAAAGATGTATTCTTCCATTCAGTCGCATTCGGATAAGCCGTTGCATCAAGTGTCAAACCTGAAATTCTTGATTCCTCAG
>CAIYQV010000224.1 GCA_903928365.1 uncultured Flavobacteriia bacterium | reverse complement strand
CTATTCAAAATGTCACGTTGAACGGAACGGGAGCATATACGGGTGGAAGTTATGCTAGTTTACCAGCAGGATTGTCTTTGAACTCTTCAACGGGTGCTGTAACTCCTTCTACAAGTACTGCCGGAACTTATACAGTAACTTATACTGTTCCAGCATCGGCAGGGTGTGGAACGGTAACCGCAACGGCGAGCATTGTAATTACGGCTTTGCCAACTGCAGCAATTTCTTATACCTCACCGGTTTGTACCAGTGCCGGTGCTCAATCAGTTAGTTTAAGTGGAACAGGAGCATACACTGGAGGAGCATTTACAAGTTTACCTGGAGGATTGACCATCAATGCAACTACGGGTTCAGTTACCCCTTCAACTAGCGCTGCGGGAACCTATACTGTGACATACACTGTACCTGCATCTGGGGGTTGTGGGACCGTAACGGCTACCGCAACATTAGTAATTACAGCCTTGCCAACAGCATCTATTTCTTATACAACTCCGGTTTGTACCGATGCGTCAGTTCAAAGTGTTTCTCTTTCCGGAACCGGAGCCTATACAGGAGGAGCATACACAAGTTCTCCTGCCGGATTGACTATTGATGGAACAACAGGTGCTGTGACCCCATCAACAAGCGGAGCAGGTTCATATACCGTTACGTATACAGTTCCTTCTTCTGCAGGATGTGGTACGGTGACCGCCACGGCTGCTATTGTAATCACTGCATTGCCAACGGCATTCATTTCCTATACGACACCTGTTTGTTCTGATGCGGCTGTTCAAAGTGTGACTTTGAATGGAACAGGCGCATATACGGGTGGAAGCTACGCCAGTCTGCCTGCAGGTTTAACGATCAATGCTTCCACAGGTGCTGTGACACCTTCTACCAGTACAGGAGGAACCTACACTGTAACTTACACCGTACTTGCTTCAGCAGGTTGTGGAACCGTTACCGCTACTGCAACCATTGTTGTAACTCCATTACCAACAGCAACGTTGAGTTATACTGGATCGTTCTGTACATCTGACGCAACAGTGCAATCAGCAACACTTAACGGAACCGGGGCTTACACAGGAGGTTCTTATTCCAGTATACCTGGGGGATTATCTATCAATGCATCGAATGGTGATGTTACGCCTAATGCCAGTGCTGCGGGATCCTACACTGTAACATACACTGTACCTGCCTCAGCTGGTTGCGGCACCGTAACGGCAACGGCAACAGTGGTTGTAACTGAAGCGCCGACTGCTTCTATTTCTTATGCAGGTCCTTATTGTACATCTAATACGCCTCAAGCAGTAACTTTGTCGGGAACAGGATTATACTTGGGAGGAACATTCTCTTCAACAGTAGGTCTTACCATTGATGGTTCTACAGGCTCAATTGATCCTTCGACCAGTGCACCTGGAACTTATACGGTAACGTATGCTATTCCGGCAGTTGGAGGCTGTGCTTCATCAACTGTTACAACTTCAGTTACTATAGATCCAATACCAGTCTTCACTGTATCTGGTACTGACCCGACTGTTTGCAATGGAACCGACGGAACAGTGACTCTCTCAGGACTTGATCCGAGCACCACTTACAATGTGACTTATTCCGACGATGCCACAGTTGTTGGACCGGCAGTATTTACTTCAGATGCACTTGGAGAGATTGTCATTAGTGGATTGAATGCAGGGACCTATGACAATATTATTGTAGCCTTTACCACTACAGGTTGCGGTGCAACAGACCTTTCAGGAGTGAGTTTAGCAAATCCTGGTGCGCCAAATGTGGATGATATTACGAACGTTGTCATATGTGATGCAAGTTATACATTACCGGTAATCACCGGTACTTCATTAACTGGAGCTGAAGGTTATTATTCAGGACCAAACGGAACAGGAGTTAATTATCCTGTTGGAACGGTTATTTCTTCTCTTGGATCTACACTGGTTTATATTTATGATATAAACGGATCATGTTCTGATCAGGAGAATTTTACTATAACAATTAATACTGCTCCAACGGCTTCAATCAGTTATGCTGGACCATTTTGTGAAAACACACTGGGAGCACAATCCGTGACATTAACAGGTACAAATGCGTATACAGGGGGTTCATATAGTTCAACAGGTGGTTTAACCATTTCTTCCGGAACAGGAGCAGTAACGCCAAGTGCTTCTTCGCCGGGATCCTATACTGTAACGTATACCTACCCTGCATCAGGTGGTTGTGCCTCTGGAACGACGACTGTTTCAGTAACCATAACTGCTCTTCCAACGGCGACCATTGATTACGCAGACCCATTCTGTACGACTGACGCAACAGCTCAGTTGGTCAGTTTGACTGGAACAAATGCCTATACGGGAGGCTCTTATTCTTCATCAACTGGATTAACTATCGATCCCGTTTCAGGGGATATAGATCCTTCCACAAGTACTGCTGGACCTTACACCGTTACCTATACTGTGCCTGCTTCAGGTGGATGTGCTGCAGTGCCTTCAAATACAACCGTACAAATAACGCAAGGTCCAACGGCTACAATAAGTTATCCTGCTTCACCGTATTGTACATCTGTGAGTGGAGCTCAGGCGGTCACTCTTAGCGGTTCTGGTTCTTACCTTGGAGGATCATTCTCAAGTTCGGCTGGTCTCGATCTGAATGCATCCAGTGGTGCAATTGATCCTAGTTTGAGTGCAGGTGGAACTTATACCGTTACGTATACTTTTGCTGCTTCCGGAGGTTGTCCTGCCGGAACAACTACTGCCTCTGTAACCATTACAGCTCTTCCTACTGCCACCATCGATTACGCTGATCCTTTCTGTTCAACGGATGCTTCAGCTCAAAGTGTTACTTTGGCAGGAACGAACGCCTATACAGGCGGTTCCTTTGCCTCAGTAGCTGGTCTGACAATAGATCCAATAACAGGTGATATCAATGCATCAACAAGTACCGCTAACTCGTATACCGTTACTTATACTATTCCTGCTACGGGAGGTTGTGCTTCCGTTCCGGCGACAACAACAGTTCAGATCAATCAGGGTCCAACAGCAACAATAAATTATCCATCTTCTCCTTATTGCAGTACTGTTTCTGGTGCTCAACTGGTTACATTGAATGGGTCAGGGGCATACCTTGGTGGGACATTTAGTTCTTCTTCAGGGTTGAATTTAAATGCTTCCAGTGGTGCGATTGATCCGAGCTTGAGTGCAGCTGGAAACTATACAGTTACTTATACCTTCCCCTCCTCAGGTGGATGTCCCGCTGGAACAGCCACGGCATCTTTGACGGTTACGGAAGTACCAACGGCTAGTATCGATTACACAGATCCGTTCTGTACATCAGATCCTTCTGCACAAACAGTTGCACTTTCGGGGACAGCTGCATATACAGGTGGGGCATTTTCTTCGACTTCAGGATTAAGTATAGATCCAGTCACAGGTAATATTGATGCGTCATCGAGCAATGCTTCAACTTATACGGTCACTTATACTATTCCTTCTTCAGGTGGTTGTCCTTCTGTTGATGTAACAACGAATGTGGAAATTACAGAGGCACCGACAGCATCTATTGCTTACAACGGACCTTATTGTGAGTCTTTCGTTGGCACGGATGCAGTTACTTTAACTGGCACGGCAGCTTATGCTGGTGGTTCATATGCTTCTACAGGTGGGTTGACTCTAAATACAGTTTCAGGACTAATTGAACCTTCCACTTCAACGCCTGGAACATATGTGGTAACGTATACTATTCCTGCCTCTGGGGGTTGTCCAATAGATGTGACAACTACCAACGTTACGATCAATCCTACACCAGTATTCACTCTTGCTTCAACTGATCCAACCGTGTGTAATGGAACGGATGGCTCGATTACCATTTCAGGATTGACCGCTTCCACAGCTTATGATGTTTCTTATGATGATAATGGAATCGCTACAGGGCCAGCTGCTCTGAATTCAGATGCTTCAGGAACTATTACGATAGCAGGTTTGAATGCAGGTGATTATGACAATTTTGTGATCACGCTTAATGGTTGTTCAGCTAGTGATGCCAGCATATTGACACTTATTAACCCCGGAGCACCACAATTGAACAATCCGGGCGATCAGACTGTATGTGAAACATATACACTGCCAGCAATTACAGGAACCCTATTGACAGGAAGTGAATCCTATTGGACACAAACAGGAGGAACAGGTACGCAATTGAATGTAGGAGATGTGATTACTGCGTCTCAAACCATTTATATCTTTGATCAGAATGGTACCTGTTCAGATGAAGTTTCCTTTATCGTTACTGTATATCAAACGCCTTCCATTAATGATCCGGGAGATCAGACTGCCTGCGAATCATATACGCTTGGCGCGATTACAGGCACCAATCTTTCAGGAAATGAAGCCTATTATGACGATGCGCAATCCAATGGCGCGGTGTTCCTGACAGGGTCGATCACAACTTCCCAAACTGTTTGGATCTACGATTACAACAATGCTTGTGATAATGAAGTCTCTTTCGTAGTGACGATCAATTCAAATCCAACCTTTACATCCATAGATGGTGGAGGCACGTACTGTGCTGGTGATGCAGTGGGAGATGTATCTGTTTCATTGAGCGGTATCTCTGGTTATACGGTGACTTATACCATAGATGGAGGTGCGCCACAAACAGCATCAGGCACATCATCGCCTGTTGTTTTAGGAAATGGACCAGGTGTTTACACTGTTACAGAAATAGCAGATGCGAACTGTTCAACGACTGCTTCGGGTTCTCAAACCATTGTGATTAATCCAATACCGGCTACGCCAAATGCAGGTTCAGATACTGTTTATTGTTCTAACTGGACACTCGTTCCAATGACTGCAAACGGAACTGGCACTTTCACTTGGTATTCTGATGCAGCGCTTACACAACAACTTGCCGTTGGGGGTGCGCTTACACCAGCAGCTACATCAGGATCAACGACATACTATGTGACAGAGACCATTTCCGGTTGTGAAGGTCCTGCTACAAATATTGTCATCACGATCAATGATTGTGAGATTGTAGTTCCAACGGCCTTTACGCCGAATGGAGATATGATGAATGATTTCTGGGAAATCGTTGATTTGGATCAAGTGTATCCTTCCAGTGTTGTATATGTTTACAACCGATGGGGTAATCTGGTGTATGAGTCTAACAAAGGATCTTATACCTCAAAACCATGGGATGGAACGTATAATGGAGATAAACTTCCGGTTGCTTCTTATTATTACATGATAGATCTGAGTGATGCAGATGATGAATTACTCAAGGGAACTGTTTCGATTATTACGAAGTAATCGCGAATACTATTCAATGAAGGGGGAGCATTGCTTCCCCTTTTTTAGTTGAACTTAATAGATTTTACCGGATCAACCCGTGTAATCACCATGCTGGGAATGATCAGTGCACCTAGACAAACCACTAAGGTTCCAAGATTCAAAAGTAGGATGAAAGTAATATCAATGGAGACAGGTACTTTATCCAAGTAATAAACCGTCGGATCCAGTGTTAAAAGACCTAAGTTCTTTTGAAGTAAACAGAATCCGATTCCAACAATATTTCCAATGACCATTCCCCGCAGAATTAAATAGCCTGCCTGATACAAAAAGATCTTTCTGATCGTCCAGTTAGATGCGCCCATAGCTTTCAAAAGGCCAATAAAATTACTTCTTACAAGGATCAACACCAATAATGCGGAGCCCATATTAATGATCCCGATCAGAATCATGAGTGTTAAAATGATCACTACATTCACATCAAGGAAGCCCAGCCAAATGAAAATATCTGCTTGATTCTCCTGAATGCTGCTTACAGCTAATGATTCATTGTGTTCATTGGGAAGAAATGCAACGGTTCGCTTTAAGTCCGCAGTGAGCTCTGGAAGTTCGTTCCAGTTCTTGACAGCTAATTCAAATCCTCCGATGTAATTATGAAAGCTTCCTTTTCCCGGTTCGGATGCAAATGTGATCGTCTTTTCACCGGCATGGATGCTGAAGTTGTTTCCGGAATCATCCAAAAAGATTTTTTGAAGTATTCCCGCCTCTAAGGTGAATAGACAGGATGCATTTTTGTTGCCACTTACTTTGATACTTAAATAAGCAGTGTCTGCAATGGACGTCTGCTCGTTATGACCCCTGATATCACTGTAATAATCCGAGACAACCACTCGAATAGTAGTGTCTTTTGTAGGACATAGTGTAAATCCCGCATATGTTTCATACCCCTTTCCCCAATTATACCTGAAATTGCCATTGCCACCGCTGACTTCAGCGCGAATGATCAATTGTCCGTTAGTTAAAGTGTCTGCAACTTCAATTCGCGCTTGTATTCCCCAGTCATTTAATTGTTGAACACACCGTATATCCCCAAGTGCGATCTTGCGGTCAAACTCTTCGAGTCCTGTGCGGTAAATTCCAACCAGTTTAAAAATTCGCTTTACGGGTTGGTTTTTTACGAAAAAGGCACGCACTTCCTCGTTGAGTTTCAGGTTGAGATCATTTACGATCTGCTCAGAGAGAATGATTTCTTCAGAAATGACATCTTTTTGAAATTTAGGTAGCCGACCCTCTAAGAGATGTTTTTGAAAGAAGGACAGATCGTATTTTTCGTCAATTCCTTTAAGAACAGCTCCGATAATTTCCTGCTGAACATAGGTGGTATCCCCTTTTTTTGTCCGGATCGATCGTTCTTTTTTTTCTGATTGAAAAAGGACAGGTTTATAGGCTACAGGTGCAATAGAAGCAATTCCAGGGTCATTTTTTAGTCCCGTTAAAAAGGCTTGATCTTTGTGAATAGGCTCACATTCATAAATACTGTTTTCTCCATTGCCCATAATGAGCATGTGAGAACCAAACCCGGAGACTTTATTGCTGACTTCATTTTGAAATCCTGTGACAACTGCAATCGTAATCAAGTTAACAACAATGGCAAGTGCAATACTTGTAACAGAGATCCTAACGATGGGTCTCGAAACTTTTTTATTTTGCAGTTCACTCCTCAGGAGCTTCCTAGATATGAAATTTTCGAAAGGCAAATCACCTGTTTTGAAGGCACTAAAGTACACAAAGCTTTTATGCCTTAAAAGTGTTTTGATTCTTTTGGTCATACCCTCCTGTACCTTACCTAAAAAGAAAAACACTGCGGGTAAGGAGCAGATTGTTATTGAAGAACATATTCCGACCAATGAAGGGTCGATCAAAGAGGAAGTGGCGATACATCACACTGTTCATAACCCAGTGCTGGGAATTGATCGTTTACATCTTTTTCTTGATTCACTTAGCAACAAGCGCATTGCGGTTGTAGGAAATCAAACATCCATGGTTGGCAATGTTCATTTAGTAGACACCCTGCTTTCATTGAGATTGAATGTAATCAAAGTCTTCGCTCCCGAACATGGATTTCGGGGAGATGCGGACGCAGGAGAGAAGGTCCACACGGTAAAAGACGAGAAAACGGGATTGCCATTGATTTCATTATATGGTCAGAACAAAAAGCCACAAAGAGATCAATTAGCAGATGTAGATATTGTCATCTATGACATACAGGATGTAGGAGTAAGATTTTACACGTACATTTCTACGTTGCATTATGTCATGGAAGCATGCGCGGAGAATAATAAGCAACTGGTGGTGCTTGACAGGCCTAACCCGAATGGACATTACGTGGACGGTCCTATACGTGAACCTGAATTTCGCTCGTTCATAGGAATGCACCCGGTGCCAATTGTATATGGCATGACCATCGGAGAATATGCCATGATGGTGAATGGTGAAGGATGGTTGGACGATCATTTGAAATGTAAATTGTGGGTGATTCCATGTAGGAATTACACCCATAAATCCAAGTATGCGCTGCCTGTTCCCCCTTCACCTAATCTCAGATCAGAAGAGGCAATTACGTTATATCCCAGTTTGTGCTTGTTTGAGGCTACAACCATCAGCGTTGGCAGAGGTACAGATGTTCCCTTTGAAGTCTATGGCCATCCAAATTTCCCAAAGGATAATTTTAGTTTTAAGCCGATATCTGTTCCTGGCGCTAAAAATCCAATGTATGAGAACAGGGTTTGTTACGGTGTTGACCTAAGAGGGAGTGTCACCAAACGTAAATATGAATTGAATTTGAATTATCTTATTCAGGCAAAAGACTTGTTAGGGGATACCTTGCCTTTTATAGATCAGGTAAGCTTCTTTAACCGCCTTGCAGGTACTGCAAAATTGCGAGATCAGATAAATGCGGGTTGGACAGCCAAGGAAATCCGTGAAACCTGGAAACCTGGTTTAGATGAATTCAAAAAGATCCGTCAGAAATACTTGCTTTACGATTAAGCCATTACTTTAGCTTTTCAGCACTTTCCAATACTTTGGCTTTCAGTTCTTCCATGTAAGCTTCCAATTTCAATAAAAGTTCAGGATTAGAGGCTCCGATGATCTTTGCAGCTAGGATTCCTGCATTTTTAGAGGCATTCAACGCAACAGTTGCAACAGGAATTCCATTAGGCATTTGAAGAATGGAAAGAATACTGTCCCATCCATCTATCGAATTAGAAGATTTTACGGGTACACCGATCACGGGAAGAGGTGTTAGTGAGGCAGTCATTCCTGGTAAATGTGCGGCTCCTCCAGCTCCGGCAATTATTACTTTTAATCCACGCTTATGGGCATTTTTAGCATATTCGAACATTAACTCTGGTGTTCGGTGAGCAGAAACGATATTCATTTCAAAGCTTACACCGAATTCCTTGAGTATATCAGCTGCATCTTGCATTACCGGAAGATCTGATGCACTGCCCATGATGATACCAACTTCTGCCATAATTGTTCTTGAATTTAGAGGCAAAGTTAGCAAAATAGTAAGCGTTCAACTTAGATAATCGGTCAATTCAATCGATGACAGATTACATCGGTTGAAAATTGTTCAAGGCTCTCGAGGGTTCAATTTAGTTTCGTTGGAAGTATTCACTAATTATTGTAAGATCATGAAAAGAGTTACACAATTGGCGACGGCATTCTTTATTGGCTTGATGGGCGCAAGGGCGCAGACAAGCTCTTGTTCGGATGTGGTCGGCTATGTAAGTTCCAAGAACCAGGGTTCAATTGGAAACTTTCACCTTTCTATTGGGCATGAAGAAAAAGCAGCCCAGACTTATTTTTATTCTGGACCCGGAAAAATCACCAAAGTGCGTGTGTATGGTTCGGTAGCCGCATCTGGAGGTGTGCCTTTGCGAGTGCATGTCTATTCGATTGATCAACTTGGTCGGCCAAAGCAAGAAGTTTCCTATGCCGATGGCGTTTTTTGGTATTCAGATAACGAACAAGGATATATTTCAGTCAGTTTGCCAAGTGGTGGAACCTTTATCGAAGAGGATTTTGCCATTGGAGTCACAGTATTAAATGCCTGGCCTTATGGGACGGATTTTCAATTGGCTTATACCGGTGACGGCGAAGGAATGAATCAAGATTTGGCTTCTGTTGCCGGTACATCTACCGGTGATAACTGGACAAGTGCGATCAATAATTTTGACAAGGATGGTGATTTTTATTTGGTTCCGGAAATGGCACATTTCTTAACGCCAATTATAAGTGCTCCGACACATTGTCTTGCGGTTGGAAGCCCGATCCAATTTACGAACGAAAGTGCATTTACAAGGGATAGTATGTTCAACCGTATTACAGAAAATGGATATGCCGGTTCTGCTTCCCTATACACATGGAACTTTGGAGATGGGTCAGGGGTTTCACATTCAATGAATGCTTCACATTCCTATTCAACTGCAGGAGCATATACCGCCACCCTGACAGTTGCTGTTGATGGTTGGTCAGGATTATGCACGAACACATATCAATATCCTATTTCTGTAGGGCTATCTGCGGTGGTGAACAATGTGCTTAATGTGACATGTCATGGAGATCATAATGGAAGTATTGCTGCGTCCTCAGCAGGGGGAACAGTACCATATCAATATAGCCTTGATGGGTATCATTTTCAATCGTTAAATACTTTTGGTTCTTTGAACGCAGGAACGGATACGTTGATTGTTAAAGATGCACTGGGATGTTTGAACACAGCGATATTCAGTGTGAATGAACCTTCTCAGATTCATCTTACTACGATTTCTACCACCAACGCAAATTGTGGCTCGTCGGATGGCGCCATTTTGGTTACTGCTGCCGGAGGTACGGGAACATTGTTGTTTAAATTAAATAGTGGAGCGTATCAGACATCGGGTGCGTTCTCCAACTTAGCAAGCGGGACCTATCTTTTAACAGTTAAAGATGCCAACGGATGTTTGGATGAAACACGAATTCTGGTAAATAATTTTGGATCTCCAGTATTAACACTTGCGAGTAAAACTAATGTGAGTTGCAACGGTTTTTCAGATGGTTCGATTCAGGTAACTGCAGCCGGCGGAACAGGGGCTCAACAGTTTAGCATTGATGGAGGCTCAACCTTTCAATCTACAGGAATATTTTCAGGTCTTTCGGCTGGCACCTATTCAGTGCTCGTTCGTGATGCTGCGGGCTGTGGACAAGGATTGAATGTTACAATCAATCAAGCAATGCCTATCAGTTTTGATGCTTCCACATTTGCGTCATCATGCGCTGGGATCGCTGATGCAGGATTGACAGTTCATTCTGTTACGGGAGGAATTGGAACATTCGTCTATAACATTGGAAATGGGGCATACCAATCCAGTGCACAATTCCAGAACTTGAATCCTGGAACATATGCTGTGCACGTTAAGGATGCTGCGGGATGTATTTCTACAGAGAATTTCACGATCGATCCAACGCCATCCATTGTTTCTTCGGCGAGCCCAACAGCAGCTACTTGCAATGGACTTTCTGATGGACAAGTGCAGATTTCGGCAACAGGTGGAAATGGGTCATATATGTATAGCCTTAATGGAGGTGCATATCAGTCTGTGGAAAGTTTTCAAGGACTTGTTGCGGGTACCTATACATTCGCTGTAAGAGATATTCAAGGTTGTACCGTGCAAAGTACAGTTATCGTTTCTCAACCAACACCAATTCAGGCGTCGCTTTCATCTACAAGTGCTACATGTGGAGTAAACAATGGTGGTCTTCTCGCTCTTGGTAGTGGGGGTTCAGGTAGTGGATACCAATACAGTCTGGATGGTACTTCATTCAATACTACTGGGATCTTCAATGCGCTTAGTGCAGGCACCTATTACATTACCATAAAAGATGGATCTGCGTGTGAACGCATTTTTTCTAAATCTGTTGCTGATGCAAACGGACCGGTTATCCAGACTGTTGGATCAACAGATGTGGGATGTCATGGTGGACATGACGGGTCAATTTCAGTAAATAATGTAACTGGAGGTACGGGTACATTGACGTATAGCATTAATGGTCAGAACTGGATTTCAGGTTCCGATTTCTCAGGTCTTTCTGCGGGTGAATACACTATTTTTGTGAGAGATGTAAATGGATGTATTGGTACGTCCTCTCTATCGATCGTTGAACCTGATGCCTTTGTAATTACGAAAAATGTAACGGATGCTTCATGTCATGGAGGAACCAACGGAACAATTACCGTATTTGCCGCTGGTGGTTCCGGAGCATTAGCTTACAGTATCGATAATGGATCTACCTACCAATCAAGCAGCTCGTTTACGAATCTTATGGCAGGCATATACAAAGTCACTGTTAGAGATGTGGCCGGTTGCACAGGAGCTATATTTGTTACGGTTCACGAACCTGCTGCCATAGCATTTACCACAGGAGTATTGAACGTAACATGCCATGGTGATGCGAACGGAGCAATTTCTGTGAGTGCTTCAGGTGGAGCAGGAAATTTCCTTTACAGTATCGGAGGAGATTCATATCAGTCATCCAATGCATTTAATGGATTGTCAGGTGGCCTGTACCCGATCTATGTGAAGGATGCAAACAATTGTGCTTCTGTTCATTTCGTTTCTGTTCATGAACCGGATTCACTCGAATTACATGCTAATATATTCCAGGTGTCTTGTGCAGGAGGAAACAATGGTGCTATTGATATCTCAGTAACCGGTGGTGCAGGAAATAATTCCTTTGCATGGTCGACTGATGCAACGGTGGCAGACTTGTTTGATTTGAACTCAGGTGAGTACATTCTGGAAGTAACAGATCAAAATGGATGTACAACGATTGAATCTTTTATCGTCACAGAGCCTCAATTCCCGCTTGTGGTGAACGCCGTCATTACAGGAACGGATGCAAATTCTGGAACCATCGATGCAACTGTAACCGGTGGCACGGCACCATATTCCTTTAACTGGGGAAATAGTGGTAACTCTGAGGATATCGATTCATTGATCCCTGGAACCTATATTTTAACGGTAACCGATGCTTCAGGTTGTATTTCAACAGGTCAGTTTACGGTACAGAATACAGCGGGAATCAATTCGATTTCGGATTCCAGCGATTCTTTTAAAGTGTTCCCTAACCCTGCAAGTAACGTCGTACACTTGGAATGGTCTGAGAAACAGATCGGATCGATTGAAATCACAGACGTGAATGGACGTAAGGTGTATGAGGCGAAGATTGATAAATCTACACTTGATCTGGATGTGAGTTTATATCAGGAGGGGATGTATTATGTGCGTGTTTACAGTAAGAATGAAACCGCAGTAAGTAGATTCCGAGTGATCAAATAAATTTCACCTAACCTGCTAAACAAGAAAAGCGCGATGTATCATCGCGCTTTTCGTTTTTTATTGAGATCAATTAAAGTGTACCTCTTTTCTCTTGTTCACGCTCAATGGATTCAAAAAGTGCTTTGAAGTTGCCTGCTCCAAATCCTTGAGCCCCCATACGTTGAATGATTTCAAAGAATAGCGTAGGACGGTCTTCAACCGGTTTGGTGAAGATCTGCAATAAGTATCCTTCCTCGTCAGCATCCACAAGAATTCCCAATTTTTGGATTTCAGGAATCGGCTCTTTCATAATTTTCATATGATCACCAAGTCGCGCAGGAATCTCATCATAATAGTCCTGCGGAGGAGAGGATAGAAACTCTACTCCTCGTTCACGAAGTTTTGTAACAGTATCAATAATGTTGTCAGTAGCTACCGCAATATGCTGAGCGCCTGAACCTTCATAAAAATCAAGGTATTCTTCAATCTGTGAACGTTTTTTGCCTTCTGCAGGTTCATTGATCGGGAACTTGATGCGGCCGTTTCCATTACTCATAACCTTTGACATCAAAGCGGAATATTCGGTGTGGATCTGCTTGTCATCAAAGGAAAGAAAGTTTACAAACCCCATTACATCTTCATACCATTTCACCCATGTATTCATCTCGCCCCAACCAACATTTCCTACCATGTGGTCTATGAACTTCAGTCCTGTAGGAGAAGGATTATAATCTGATTCCCATTTCTGATAACCTGGCAAGAACGGACCATTGTAATTTTTACGTTCTACAAACATATGTACCGTTTCCCCATAGGTGTAGATTCCTGCACGAACCACTTCACCATGTTCATCCTTCTCTACAGTAGGTTCCATAAAGGATTTAGCTCCTCGTTTAGTTGTTTCTTCCCATGATTTTTTGGCGTCATCAACCCAAAGAGCTACCACTTTAACACCATCACCGTGTTTTTTAACATGCTCCCCAATCGGTGAGTTACTGTTTAATGCGGTAGTTAATACGATTCGGATCTTATCTTGCTTTAAAACATAGGAAGCGCGATCGGTCAATCCTGTTTCCAAGCCTGCATAAGCATGCGATTGAAAACCGAAGGCTGTTTTGTAATAATGTGCGGACTGCTTTGCATTTCCGACATAAAATTCAACATAGTCTGTACCCAATAATGGAAGGAAATCCTGGGCTCCTTCAAATATTTTCTCAAGTCCGTAATCAACGCTTTTTACTTCTTTACTCATAATTCAATTGTTTAATGTTCTTTATTAGTGCAACCAGGACTGGTAATAATCCGATGATTCTACTTCTAAGGCCTGCTTTGTTAATTTCAGTGGTTTGAAAGTGTCAACCATCACAGCAAGTTCAAGGGTTTCTTTTTGTCCGATACTTCGCTCGTATGCTCCAGGATGCGGTCCGTGCGGAATTCCTGCTGGATGTAACGTAATTTGTCCTTTTTCAACATGATTTCGACTCATGAAATCACCGTCTACATAATAAAGGACTTCATCAGAGTCAATGTTGCTGTGATTGTAAGGTGCTGGGATAGAGTCGGGATGATAATCGTACAATCTTGGCACGAAAGAGCAAATTACAAAAGCACTGGTTTCAAAAGTTTGATGCACTGGAGGCGGTTGGTGCACTCTTCCTGTGATCGGCTCGAAATCGTGAATCGAAAAAGCATAGGGATAATTAAAACCATCCCATCCAATCACATCAAAAGGATGTGTGCCGTAAACGTAATCATATACGACATCTTGTTTCTTGATCTTTACTAGAAAATCTCCTGTTTCAGGATGTGTTTCCAGTTCGTGTGGTGGACGAATGTCACGCTCACAATAGGGAGAATGCTCCAAAAGCTGGCCAAACCAGTTTCTATACCTTTTCGGAGTATAAATAGGGTGAAATGATTGAACTATAAATAGTCTGTTGTCATCATTTTCAAATTCCAGTTGATAGATCATCCCGCGAGGTACCACAAGGTAATCGCCATAACCAAAATCGATGTTGCCCAATTGAGTGCGAAGTTTCCCTTTTCCTTTATGGATGAAAATGACTTCGTCCGCGTCTGCGTTTTTGTAGAAATACTCCGTCATAGATTTGCTTGGTGCAGCAAGTTCGATGTAACAATCTGAATTCACCAGAACCGGCACACGACTTTCTATGTAATCTGATTTTGGTTGCACTTTGTATCCCATGAGACTG
>CAIYQV010000223.1 GCA_903928365.1 uncultured Flavobacteriia bacterium | reverse complement strand
TTGCTGAAACAATCCGTGGTTGATTCTGAACGGTCATAATTCAACGAAAGGGGAGCTACTGGTTTGTCATCCACGATATCGTAATTTCCTGCAAGGAGCATTTCCAAAGCTTCTTGTCCGTTCAATGAAATATAAGTGAGTGCGCCTTGCGACTCTATTTGAGGAATAAAGTCTGTTTTTTCGCTGCGAATATGTACAGGTGATTCCCCTTCTGCTCTGTGATGTAGGGGGTAATAGGCTTGTTTTCCTATGGTTAATGCAATCGGAGCTTTTCTCTGACTCATTTCTGCAATACGCAAAAGTATCGAAGGGAAGAGTGCATTGTTGGTGAAGTTTCCGAAGTCGGATTCAAGTGAACTACAGAACAGAAAAGCGTTTATCATTCCTCCAGAGCGTAGAAATAATGGAGAACCATTATCGGCGGTGATCAGTGGCAAGAAATCTTTAGATTGTGTTCCAGATGTCCGAAAAGCTTTTTTTAAGGATGGCATCCGTATTTCGTCGTTTTTCTTTTCAAACATTCCGTCAAAGAACGGGTCGTCGTAATTTAATGTTCGGATACCTGTTCCGCTTGAGGTAACATCCGAAAGTACCGGAAGATCTAAGGATGACAATAATCCTGAATAAGTGGTCAGAATTGATTGTGAACCAGGAAAAATGGCAAGTGTCCCACCTGATTTACTGAATTCTTGCAGTTCTTCTGTCAAGCCTGAAGAGAGTTCATTGATCCCATTCAAAATTACCAGATCCTTGTTTCGTAATAGGTCACCGCTAAATTCCGATTCTTGAATCACTTTTTGAAGATAATATTGTTCAAGGGCGTATACTCTGGATACAGGAGCCTCTGAATTTTCTCCGTTTATGACAAGAATAGACGTGTGATCATCTACCTGATAAGAGAAATAAAAGTCATCATCCCAGAAAAGTTGCTTGTCATTGAGCGTGATCTTCCCTTTTTTCATTCCGGAGGATGCTTCAGTAAAGTTTACCATTGTTTCTTTACTGCTGTTCGCATCAATATCGACGAAAACATCACGTTTTATCTTGCCAATTTCCAGATGCATTTCCACATTCGTAATGGCTTCATTGCCATAATTCCGTATGCGAATATTGAGTTCGTTGTTCTCGCCGATTTTTCGAATAGGAGAGGAAAACCATACCGAGTCTATACTGATGTTCTGATTTGATTGAGGTTGAAAGAGAATAGGGTAGTAATAACCAACATCATCTTTTGTCAGAGCCAGATTTTCTAGGTCTTTTTTCTGGAAATCACTCAATAGCACATGTTGAACAATGCCAATCTTTCTTCTTGTTTCTGATTCACTTTTTATAAATCGACGTTGCCATGTGACTACATCTCCCGTATTTCTTGTGAGGGGTACGGTTTGAATTTTATCGAGTCGCTCGAGTGCTTCTACTTTTGAAATGAGACGCTGTTCCAAGCCGTTCATGAGATTTGTATGAAGGAGGAACAAGGTATTCAAAGTTGCTTTGTCGATCAGTTTTCTGGCAGTTTCCCGTGCTTCTGAAAGCAATTCTCCTTCCGTACCTTTTGCGGTCATAGAAAAAGAATTGTCGATATAGATAGCCATAACGGGTTTCCCTCCTTGACTATTTTTATTTTCAACCGGTTTATATGGTTGAGCAAAAGCGATGATCAAAAAAGCAAGTGCTAATAATCTTGACAGTAGTACAAGCAAGTGTTTCAAACGCTGGGTGGATCGCGTTTCTTGTTCAACTCGTTTGATAAATTGAAGACTGGAGAAATAAAGTACCTTGTATCTTCTGAAATTGAATAAATGAATGATCACCGGAATGATCAGGAAGAAAAGCGCCCAAAGAAATTCAGGGTACGTAAATTTCATAGTTCAAATGTAGCTATTTCTAACCGTTTCTTAAGGTAATGGTGAAGAGACATCCGGATATTCTTCCTCAAAACAATAAAATCATCAGAATTTTTCGAAAGCACCCAATCCAAAGAGTGCGAAGTCGTATTTCACTGGGTCTTCTGCATTCATTGTTCGGAGTTGAAACATAATCTCTTCTAATGCTTTCCAATCGTCTTGCTTGCGATTCAAAAGCCCTAGTTTTCGTGCGTTTTTACTTGTATGAACATCAAGAGGGAGATATAGCTCGGCGGGGGAGATGCTCTTCCAGATCCCAAAGTCCACTCCTTTGGATGCAGGCCTTACCATCCATCTTAGAAACATATTGATTCTTTTCGCAGCTGAATTTCGCATGGGATCAGAGATGTGCTTGTTTGTCCGAGATGATGTGGCGTTTTCAAAGAACCGTGAGCGAAAATGATGGATACGTTCTTTCATGGTGTCCTCATTAGTTGCTTTTCTAAAGGCAAACTCCAATCCTCCATTCTCATACAGATGCTTTAATGAGATTATAAATTGGTCCAAATCTTCTGCGTTAAATGTACGGTGAACGAATTTTGAAGAGGCTAAAGTTCCGGGAATGTAAGAAGTGACATATTCAAATGGTTCATGGCTCATTAAATCCAATAAGTTTTCACCACTTTTAATAATGCTTTTTCTGTTTCCCCATGCAATTGTAGCTACAAGGAAACCAACAATTTCAATGTCCTCTTTACGATCAAAGCGATGGGGGAGTTGAATAGGATCTGAATCAAGAAAATGAAGATTTTCATAGTGGTCGGATTTAAAATCCAGAAAATCCTTCAGTTCATCAATATTCATTAGTAAACGATCAATCCATCTTTCATGACCAGTTTCCGGTCGGCCATATTGGCCAACTGCTCGTTATGCGTAACGAGCACAAACGTTTGTTTGAATTGATCTCTCAATTGGAAAAACAAATGGTGTAACTCCTGCGAATTGGCTGAATCCAGATTTCCGGATGGTTCATCTGCAAAAATGATCTTCGGTTTGTTGATCAAAGCCCGGCAAACCGCAATACGCTGTTGTTCTCCTCCCGATAATTCGGATGGACGATGATTTTTTCGGTCAGACAACCCGATTAATTCGATCAATTCTTCCCCTTGTTTGATGGCATCATTCATGGAAACGCCTTTTATTAATGCGGGTAAGATCACGTTCTCGATTGCGGAGAATTCAGGCAATAATTGATGGAACTGAAAAATGAAACCAATGGATTGATTTCGAAAAGCGGCTAATTTCCTGGATGACAAAGAAAATGGATCTACATCTCCAATGGTAACTTTTCCTTGATCAGGACGATCAAGAGTGCCAAGAATCTGTAATAAGGTCGTTTTTCCTGCACCTGAGGAACCTACAATGGATACTACTTCACCAGAAGAAATCTCCAGATCGATCCCTTTCAGAATCTCTAGCTCACCATAGGATTTTCGGATACCGGCAGCACGAAGCATTATTTCTTCAATTTAAGAAGGTGTCCCATTTTATCCCGCTTCGTTTTCAGGTAAAGCTCGTTATGTTCATTGCTTTCAATCTCCAACGGGACATTCTCAATGATTTCAAGTCCGTAACCTATCAACCCGGTGCGCTTGGTAGGATTGTTTGACATCAAACGCATTTTCTTCACTCCAAGCGATCGAATGA
The DNA here is from genome assembly GCA_903928365.1 of uncultured Flavobacteriia bacterium. GTDB lineage: Bacteria > Bacteroidota > Bacteroidia > Flavobacteriales_D > Crocinitomicaceae > M0103. Next base: position 9,532 of record CAIYQV010000223.1, on the reverse strand, counting down.
TCTGAGCGCCAATTCCATAATCACGTTCATCTCCTTTGAATCCAAGCTTTAGATTTGCTTCCAAGGTATCGTAACCTTCTTCCTGAAGTTTGTAAGCCTTGAGTTTGTTGATCAAACCAATACCACGTCCTTCTTGATTCATATAGATGATCACGCCTTTTCCTTCCTGCTCGATCATTTCCATTGCTTTGTGTAATTGAGGACCGCAATCACAACGACAAGAACCAAAAATATCCCCTGTCAGACAGGAGGAATGAACTCTCACAAGTATCGGTTCGTCTTTATCCCAATTGCCTTTTACGAGAGCAAGATGTTCTGTTCCTGAATTGATCTCACGAAAAGCTACTAGTTCAAAGTTTCCACGATCTGTGGGCATTTTAACGTCAACAATCTGCTCAATAAGCGATTCGTTTTTGATACGGTATTCGATCAGATCTGCAATAGTAACGATCTTCAAGTCAAATTTTTTCGCTATCTCCAACAATTGAGGCAATCTCGCCATCGTCCCGTCCTCATTAAGGATTTCAACGATTACACCAGCAGATTCAAACCCGGCAAGTCGTGAAAGATCCGTTGCTGCTTCGGTATGACCAGCTCTACGCAGTACTCCGCCTTTCTTGGCGCGTAAAGGGAAAATATGTCCTGGTTTACCAAGTTCTTCAGGTTTAATGTTTGGATCGATCAATGCCTGGATCGTTTTGGAACGGTCACTAGCAGAGATTCCTGTAGTACATCCGTGACCGATCAAGTCTACAGAAACGGTGAAGGGCGTTTCATAGGTTGCTGAATTGCTACGAACCATTAGATCTAATCCTAATTCATCACAACGATCTTCAACGATTGGAGCACAGATGAGTCCTCGACCATGTGTGGCCATGAAATTGATAATTTCAGGAGTTACGTTTCTTGCAGCCGTTAGAAAATCTCCTTCGTTTTCCCTATCCTCGTCATCCACAACGATGATTACCTTGCCGTCTCGTATTTCCTGGATCGCTTCTTCGATCGTATTTAGTTGAAATTCCATTTCCCAGATTGAGGTGCAAAAATAGCGTTTTTAAGCCAGATTTAATGCTGGTTGGTCAGGATCTTCTCAAGCTCAAGAGCAGTGTGTGACCATGAATAATTTGAACGAACAAAGTTCCTGGCATTCACGATAAGCTGGTTTCGAAGGTCACTATTGGATAGCATTTCCTCTATCGAATTGATCATTTCCTTTTCGGAATCAGCAACTATCAGATGCTCACGATGAACGCCTTGAATGGCATTGTTAGCTAAAGTAGTAGTAATGCATGGGACACCTAAAGCCATAGCTTCCAATAGTTTATTTTGCATTCCAGTACCAATATGCATAGGAGCGATGAAGAGTTTTCCCTTTTTATAGGTTGAACGTATGTCGTCTGTCCAGCCAAGTAGAGTAATATTGGAAGAACGTGTAGTTGATTTAATCAAATCAGGATCAGGTGTTGCACCAGCAAGCAATAATTTCTTTCCGGGTAACATAGGCATGAGCGTTTTGGAAAGAAAAGTTGCAGCTTCAATATTGGGGGGGTAACTCAGGTTTCCAATAAAAACCAAATCATAATCCGAAGTAGTTTCGATTTCTTCAAAAAACGAGATGTCAATGCCATTTGGGATAATGGAAATGTTTTGACGTTCAGGATGAACAATGAATGAGCGGTCTTGCTCACTTATGATCGTGTGACCTTCAAAATAATCAAAGATTTTACGTTCGTAGTTCCTCAATCTTTTGGCTTCTTCCTGAAACAAGATTTTCATGATGCCTTTGGAGCGTTCTGCTCGTCTTTCCATGCCGATAGACAAGGCATCCATATAGTCAATTGTCTTAAAACAGTGATGGTAATTTTTAACGTATTCACTGGTTCGAATAAGTTGACAATAAATGTGTTGAGGTTGATATTCTTTGAGTAAGGCTTTTATTTTTTTCTTTATCCAGTATGAATGAAAATAAGCTACTTGAAATGGCAAGGTTGAAAACAGGTTTAGAAATAGTCGCGCATAAATTCCGAATTTGCCGAGTTTGAAGATTCTGATTTCTGTGCAAATGGTTCTGATCTTATCTAAATGTTCGTCTTTAACAGAAGTGTCCGTTAGGCAAATCAATATGATACGATGATGGACCGATAATTCTCTCAGCTGATAGAATGCCCTTAGTTTGTCTCCTTTTTCCAATGGAAATGGAAACCGTGAAAGCAATACAAATAGAATCGGTTTTTCAGCTGTTGAATTCATCTGCGATCATTTGTGATACACTATCGATTGAGAGATTTTTGCTCACATATTCCCAAGCATTTTTTCCAATCTGTTCGCGCATAACTGGGGAATGAATAAGTGACATGATCTGTTCGATCATTTCGTTGTCATTGGAGGACAAGAGGATTCCTGAGTTTTCTGAAATACCCAATGCCCCAATAGCGGAACTAACAACAGGAACACCAAGTGCCATTGCCTCCAGTAATTTAACACGAACACCTGAACCAGACTTAATAGGTAAAACCAAAATGCCATTGCTTTGCATAAAATCATGCAGATCTTCAGCAAACCCGTGATTCGTTATCCCCATGTTAGAGTCTGAGGGGAAGTGGGTCCCCATGTATGACCCAGCGAGATGCAATTCTACCTGAGGAATTTGTTTTCGTACTTCAGGGAAGATTTTGTTTACCAGATGATTTGCAGCCTCATAATTCGGATGCCAATTCATGGAGCCAATAAAAAATATGGATGGGTTCGTATCATTAACGTTGCGCTCTGTCTGTCCTAATGCTACCGGAATGACGCAGTTTGTGGTTGATACACCCATATTCTTAACTGCCTCCATATCTTGTTTGGTGATCGAAAAGATGGAATCGACTTTCTGAAGAATATTCAATTCGTAAGCACGAAGATCCCTGGAAAGTTTTTTCAAATACCATTTTCGCCAACCTGGTTTGCAATTAGCAGAAAGTTGTTGCCACAGTAGGTGTTCCACATTATGTGAACGAAGAACAACCTTTGCATTAGAGTGCTTACGTATTGTATGTAAGTAGGGTGTACTGTAAAGACTTTCCAGCAATACGACATCGTAAGTGTTCTTCAGCAATAGCTTTTCAAGTGCTTCATGTGCTTTTGGATCATCGAAGCGACTGATATTAAATGATTTTCTTGAAAACAGTGATTTAAAAGCTTGCCCCGGTTTTACCGTTGTATCTACCTGTATGGATCTGATGGATATTCGTTCCTTCATTTCTGCAGGGTATGAGCTGTCATCAAAGGGGTGTTTGTGTGTGGCAAGACATATGTGATCAAGTTCAAAACCAAGTCTCAACAAACAATGCAGCATTTGAACCATTGCTTTACATCCACCGTCTACCGATGGGTATAAGGGCTTATTTGTGAGGTACAGCAGGCGCATTTTTCTTTTTGAATTTACGTAAGATAGCAGACCAGTTTTCACGATTGAAGACCGGTGCATCATTGGCTGCAGCACGCAATAATATAAACGCTATAGGGGTAAGTATCATGGTTGCAAACCACATTCCGAAGAACGGGGAAACGACATCAGAATTCGCGAGACTTTCACCAATGCTGATTAATACAAAGTAGATCATAAAGAGTAGGGCAGCGATCACGACAGGGGCACCAAAACCTCCTTTACGAACAATAGCACCTAATGGAGCCCCTATGAAAAATAACACGATGATCGTTGCGGTTAGTGCAAACTTGCGATGGAATTCGATCCAATAGGAGTTCATATCCCGATCAACCGTTTTGAGGTAGTCTATCTGTGACTCCAGATTTTGGTTTTTTCTTCTGAGTTTCGCTTGCGCCAGAGAAATGGAACGTGCCTTTTGAGACATGTTGAGTGAATCGAACACGATAGGGCCCGCTGGAATGGGTTCTGAATGCTTCATTTCCAATGCGGGATCAAGTCCTTTCTGAGGTATTTGGTATGCAAGTGACTGAAAATAAGGATGGTCATTTTTTATGCTTTTCAAAAAATTTCCATTGATCATTCGACCATTCTTATTGACGGAATCTACAGCATGGTAGATTTGAAAAACATTAAGCATCTCATGTTTGTCGGCAAACAATTCGTCTTCAGAACGTTTAAGGGAAAAACCTGCGATATCAATCTTATAGGTGGCTTGATCAAAATGACTTCTCCTACTGGGTCTATTATTGTGAGATCCCCGGTGTAAAATCCCTGTTGGCCCGAACGAAGGAGCTTGAGGTGCAAGTTCCTCGGAAACATACCCATCATTCAGCTCAAAGAACAAATACTTCCCGTTGATTGATTTATATAGTTTTCCTTCTGAAGCACGAACCGATTTGATCTCTTTGGGATTGGTATGATCATGAATAAGAATATCCTTAAAGTAATCCTCGGTACCTTCCTGAACTTTGATCGCGTAGCCGTCAAGTTCGGTACTGTAAACTCCTGGCGTAATAATCGCTGCTATTTTAGTGTTCTGTATGTCGTAGATAAGCGAATGCCATTTCAGATTGGCTACGGGTATAACGTAATTAGCAAAGTAAAATGTAGAGATAGCGATTAACGTAACTACCAGCATCAAAGGGCGCATAATACGGTAAAGGGATAGGCCACTTGATTTCAACGCAGTCAGCTCATTGTTCTCAGCCAGATTTCCAAAAGTCATTATGGATGAAAGTAAGATGGCAAGTGGGAGGGCCAGAGGAATGAGACTCGCTGAAACATAGAAAAGAAGTTCAAGAATTACCCACGTACCCAGACCTTTTCCCATTAGATCGTCGATGTACTTCCATAAGAATTGCATGACAAGTATAAACATAGAAATAGCCAGCGTCACGAAAAATGGACCGACAAATGAACGGATACTAAAAAGGTAAAGACGCTTCAATACTGTTTAAATCGTGCGCAAAAGTAAAGATTTAACGTCTAAATGACAGGAATATTCTCTTTACTGTCAGCAGCCTAATGTCCTTCTCAAATCGACCACCTGCTGTTCCCATAGTAATTTAGCATCGTCAATCTCTTCAGGATCTGCAAAATCACTTAATCTAAAAATCACTGCTTTGGTCATTGGATCCACTTCATAGCTCAATTCAAAGAAACAGTCATTGTCTTCTTCCTCATCTTCAAGCCATTGAAAACGATAACGATGATGTACTTTGTCGTGGTTAAAGCGGGCTTCTTGTTCAGAACCCTCCCAAATAAACGTAAATACATCCCCTTTAATATTAACATTGTCAGCAAACCATTCGCTTAATCCACTGGGGGTTGAAAGCATTGTTTCGAGCACTTTCGGAGATGTTTTTAATAGATACTCCAACTCGAATTTCACTTTTGCAGGCATAGTAGTTGTCATTTGTATTAATTTCGCATCGTTTAGCTAAATATACGTAATTCCTGTCAATGGCTTTAGTTCACTCATTCGAAAAAAACGGAAATATCCTGTTCAAATACAGAGGTCAAATACCTGTAATTTTATTTATTTTATCGATTCCGGTAGTTTATTTTACTGATTATCAGTTTTTAAATAATTATGATAGCTTGGAGCTTTACCTGTTGATAACTTGTTCTTTAGTTTCATTTTCGGGACAGATTATCAGGGCAATAGCTATTGGTACGAGCAATAAATATACTTCTGGACGTAATACAAAAGAGCAAGTTGCAGAGGCGTTGAATACGAAAGGAATTTATTCCACATTGAGACATCCGCTATATCTTGGCAATTACTTTATGTGGATCGGCATCGTGATGTATACCTTTAATATTTGGTTTGTAGTTACGGTTTCTCTGCTGTTCTGGATCTATTACGAACGTATAATGTTTGCTGAAGAACGCTTTCTGGAACGAAAGTTTGGTGAAGCATATGTGAACTGGTCACTTAAAGTGCCGCCATTCTGGCCGAGTTTTAAGAATTATGAACCCAATTCAATTCCTTTTTCATTGAAAACGATCCTTCGAAGAGAATACTCTGGTGTTACGGCAACTATACTGGGATTTGTATTTGTTGCTTTCCTGCGCGACTGGTTTCAATCGGGATCAGTACATTTTAAACAGGTCTACGGTGTTGTTGCTGGAATCGCGTTGTTGAAATCACTTATTTTGAGAACGCTAAAGCATTCCACCAAATTTCTTTTTGAAGAGGACCGTTCTTAAGTCTTTTGATTTTCTATTAGTTCTCGTAAATTTGGATTCGCCTAACGAATTCAAACTATGCGTGCACCTGTTTTTACGATCATAAGCATCTGCTTATTGATTCAGTTCTTTACTTTTTCTCAGAGCATACATCAAGAAGAACTCGAGTACCACAAAGCCCTGGGAATGGATGTTTCACATTCAGAACAACCTGAACTTCTTCAGAAAAAGCCCGTTCAAAAGACCGTTTGTAATCTCAATAAAATGGTTTACGGTTGGCATCCATACTGGATTGGTAATGAATACCAAAATTACCAGTGGGATTTATTGAGTCACTTATCTTTCTTTAGTTACGAGGTAGATTATTTGACCGGAAATGCTGTTTCAACTCATGGTTGGTCAACGAACGCTGCAGTCAACGCAGCACTGGCGACAGGTACAACGAAAGTTACATTGTGTGTAACCTTATTCGCTAACCACACAAGCTTTCTGGGAAACACGGCCGCGAAACAAACATTGATCACGAACCTGATTAATTTGATATCAAGTCGTGGTGCACATGGCGTGAATATCGATTTTGAAGGGTTGCCTTCGTCTCAATCTGCCGCCTTTGCAAATTTCATGGTGGATCTTTCCAACCAGATGCATGCAGCTATTCCCGGATCGGAAGTAAGTACCGTTCTTTATTCGGTTGACTGGAATTCCGTTTTCAATTTTTCCATCATGGAACCGGAAGTAGATTATTATATCATCATGGGATACGATTATTACTATTCTGGTTCAACTACTGCTGGACCAAATGATCCCCTTTATCAATTTGGCACTTCCTATAATTATACACTTTCCAGATCATTAACCGACTACATAAAGGCAGGTTGTCCCAAAAATAAATTGATATTGGGATTACCTTACTATGGCCGCGAGTGGTCAACAACTTCATTGACAGTTCCATCATCTACAACCGCTTCTGGTGTGACCAGAACCTATGCGACGATTCAAGCCAATACCAGTGGATTTTATTCTTCAGGAAATCATTCTTGGGACTCTGACAGTCAAACGGATAGATATCTCTTTATGAATGGAACTACTCCGAAGCAATGTTTCGTCACGGAAGAAACTGCATTTGCAAAACGACTACAACATGTCTTGAATGCAGGAATAGGAGGGATTGGTATCTGGGCCTTGGGATATGACAATGGATATACTGCCATGTGGGATGCAATCAGAAACCGAATGACAGATTGTTACACGGACTCATGTGCGGCTCAAATTCATGATTTTGGAGGTCCTACAAAGAATTATTACAATAACGAGAATTATACGTGGACAATTCAACCTCCAAATGCAACATCGCTATCTATTTCCTTTACACAATTCGATGTAGAGGCTAATTTTGACACCCTTTTTATCTATGATGGGAATTCCGTTTCGTCACCATTAATAGGAAATTTTACTGGAACCAATTCTCCGGGAAACTTTACAACTTCAGGAGGTGCGGTTACTTTTCGATTCAAATCAGATGGATCTACTACGAAACCGGGGTTTCTGGCAACTTATTTTTGTAACGTAGACAGTCAGGCCCCTTCAACACTTGTTCAGGTTTCAGGCAACTGGCAGACACAGGATTTTACTGCAAATTTTCAGGACAGTGATAATGGTTCAGTGTCTGATCGTTTCAGCTTAATCACAGATTATGACGGTGTAACCAGATCTTCCAATAGAAATCTTGGCTATTTGTACGATGACTTTTCCGGTTCTTTATCCCAGCAATGGACCAGTGGAGCAGGAGTGTGGTCTACAAACGCTGGTGTGCTGGATCAAGCAGCAGACACCTCCTACAATACTGCCTTAAATGCAACCTTAACCCAAGAATCATCATCGGTTTATTTATATCATTGGAAAGGTAAGATGGGAGGAACAACAGGTAATCGTCGTTCTGGACTTCACTTCTTTTGCAGTGACCCTTCGTTGCCTAACAGAGGCAATTCGTACCTCGTTTATTGGCGCGTTGATTCAGATAAATGTCAGATTTACAGATGTGCTAATGATGTCATCACACTGGAAACCGATAACGTGGTTGTCGTTGATCCGGACCTTGAATATGATTTCAAGGTAATGTATAACCCTCAAACCGGAGAGATCCGTGCTTATCTTAATGATGTGCTGTCTTCAGTATGGATAGATCCAACACCTTTAACATCAGGAAATTCCATCTCATTAAGAACAGGAAACTGTACTTTTTCTTCAGATGAATTAAAAGTGTTTAAATCTCGTCAAACAAGTCAGCTGATTACAATAGGGGGGGCGGCGGCCATGATTAGGAATGAAAACGTAAACCCAGTAACACCGTCGTGCAAAATCTTTTCCATCGTTAGAGACGATGCCGATTATTTTTCACCGATCAGCCATACCGAAACGAATATTGACTGGACTTCTCCGGATACTATAATTGTCGAAGATGGAAATTCTGCAGACATCGATGTGTTTGTGACTCCTGCACAGATTTCGGCGAACTGGACAGCATCCAATGATCAGAACAGCGCTATTGATCATTACGAACTGGCTATAGGAACAACTCCAGGAGGGACAGATGTATCAGCATTTCAATCAGTTGGAAATGTTTTGTCCGCGACACTTAATGGATTATCCCTTACTTATGGTACAACCTATTTTACGAGTGTGAAAGTGATGAATGGTGCCGGATTGACAACAGCTAATTTCACTTCAGATGGACAGCTTTTACAAATACCCACAGCACCACCAATCGCCAACTTTACTTTAGCAAACACCGTCATTTGTGAAGGTGATTCCATTCAATTGATAAACACATCAACTGATGCTACTTCCTGGCAATGGATTGATGGCAATGGGGTATGGTCAACAGCGCAAAATCCGTATTATGCACCTGTATCTTCAGGTACCTATAATTTGACGCTCATAGCATCCAATTCAGCAGGAAGCGATACACTCACTCAATCAGTTTCTATAACTGTTCTATCGGGGCCAGTTGCATCCGCCTCGCCAGATCAAATTCAATTAACGCTACCAAATGCGATCGTTCTTTTTACAAACACTAGCCAGAATTCTGATAGCTATTTCTGGGATTTTGGAGATGGTGAGTCCAGCGTCAACAGTGATCCATGGCATCAATACGCAAATACCGGTGTATACAACGTTATGCTGATCGCGTCAATGGAGGGATGTAAATCTGACACCACCTATTTTACAATAAGTGTGGGCCAGGCATCTTTGTCAGAACTTCAATCTGCCCAAATCATAGTGTCACCGAATCCCGTTGGCACTGAATTCACCGTGTTCGGAACTGGTTTAAATGAATTTACGTTATATGATTCCAGAGGCCGAAAGGTATGGGTAGGAGACGGGGAAAATGCAGATGAATATACGATTAGT
>CAIYQV010000222.1 GCA_903928365.1 uncultured Flavobacteriia bacterium | reverse complement strand
GTTTGCACAGTTGCAGTTCCTGATACACCGCAACTTACTATCGTTGGAACGGTGCTATCATTTACCGTAATGTTAAATGAGCAGGTGTTGGTATTTCCTGTTGCATCGGTGGCCGTCCAAACTACTAGAGTTACACCTTTGTTAAATTGAATACCATTGAGTGAGCTGCCTGATCCACTTGTTGCACCAGACAAGTTATAAAGCAATGTGCTTAATTGACAATTGTCAGAGGCTGTTGCATTTAAAGCGACACCACTTTGTGTGTAAAGACAAGAAGAAACAGCCGTTTTCACAATTGTGTCACCTGGACAATTTATGACAGGATCAGTTATGTCTGCAATGGTCGCAACAGATAGCGTTGCAGATGCTGTACAAAGTTGATCGTCACTTAATGTTATAGTATAGGATCCTGCAAATAGACCCGTTGGATCTTCTAGGGAAGAAGTATAACCGCTTGGTCCCGTCCAACTGATTAAATACGGAAGGGTTCCGCCATTTGGAGTAGCATTAATTGCACCATCCTGAGCTCCGTTGCATGAAACTGCCGAAGTTTGAATAGCGGATATTGTCAATAAAGATGGTTGGTTGATGAACACATCCATTGGTCCGTGATCACATCCATTGGCATCTTGAATATTCAAATGGTAAAGACCAGAATACAAACTAGTTATATCTTGTAAATTGGAGGTGAAAGAGCTTGGGCCTGTCCAAGAATACGAATAAGGTAATACTCCTCCTGTTACTGTTGCATCAATTGAGCCCGTTGCATTCGCATAACAGTCAACATCTTGATAAGTTGAACTGGCATTTAAAACAGCAGGTTGATTTATTCCTGCGCTTGCAGTGAAGCTACAGCCATTTTTGTCATTAACTGTAACTGAATATGTGCCTGGTGTAAGATCGATGAGATCCTCGTGATCAGCAATAAGTGTAGCTCCTAAATACCAGTTGTAATCATAAGGAAAAGTACCTCCATTCACTGTTAGGTCAATTGTTCCATCTCCTGCACTATGGCATGTTATGTTTGTTGGTACAAGAGCCAATGATAATACATCCGGTTGACCGATGTTGAAGGTCTTTATTGCGGTACAAAAAGAAGCGTCGGTTACTGATACGCTGTAATTTCCGGCCACCAAACCTGAAAGGGAAGAAGTATTTGTTGCACCATTCGACCAATTGATGACATACGGTGCTGTACCATCCACAATTACAAGTTCAGCAGTTCCGTTCGATTGTCCGAAACACGTAACATGGGTTAAATTCAAACCAAGATAAAAATTGTTGCATGGTGGTTCATTGATAATAATACTGTCTTCAATTTGACACAAATTAGCATCGGTTATTGTCACGTGATAGGTAATTCCTCCAGGCGCTGATGCCAAATTTGTGGCTGTCGCTGTTGTTTGACTGCCTGGAACCCATAAATAAGAATAACCAGGTGTTCCTCCTGAGACATTTGCAGTTGCAGTGCCATCAGGAACGCCAATCCCACTGACATTCGTATAGGTCATGTTATTCGTCAATACGGAAGGTTGCATGATGACTGCGCTGGCAACATCCACACATCCTAGATCATCTGTTACAATAACAGTGTAATTTCCACTGGCAATTCCAGTAATTGTTTGAGTAGTTTCAATTGGGCTGGTATTCCAACTGTATGAATAAGGCGCAGTTCCTCCCGAAGCATTTGCTGTAGCTGTGCCATTTGTTCCATTGAAACAGCTCACATCTGTCGGTGCAACGGTTACATTGAAAGAAGAACAGCTTGGTTTATTAACGACAACACTTCCATTGCTGATACATCCATTTCCATCTTCAACAGATACGGTGTAAATTCCATAGCACAGCGTACTTGTGGTTGTGGCTGAGGTTTCTAAATTGTTCCAAACATAACTAAATGTGTTTGTTCCTCCGGAAGCAGAAACTGTGGCGTTCCCATCGCAACTAATGTCTGTACTCGTATTTGAGCTTGACATAGTTAAAAGGATTGGAGTAGGATTCCCTATAAATACATTTGAGGTAGCATTACAACCAAATTGGTCATATGCAGTGATGTTGTAAGTGCCTGAGGTGGCAACAAGTGATGCATTGATCGAACCGGTATTCCATAAATAAGTGTACGGCGCAGTTCCGCCTGAAGCATTTGCAAAAATGGTTGTCGAACCATCGTGACATGCTATTGGTGCTGCAGTTGGATTTACTGTTACGATTGGTGAGAAGGTTATGGTCAAAGAATCCATAACATCTTCACAGCCAGCATCGACATTTGTGGCAGTCAAGTAAAGTTTTATACTTCCACTGCTTATCTCTGAGGGTGTTGGATTGTAGGCTGCGACAAGATTATTACCTGGACTGAATGTTCCAGCGCCACCAGACCATGTTCCAGAGGATGTTGAACTGCTTCCATTCAGATAAACAGTAGGATTACTGGCACATCTCGTTTGATCGCTTCCTGCATTTACCGTCGGCAGAGTGCCTACGGTTACTGGGACTGACATAAAATCATTCGGACAAGTTGGTGAACTGAGTCCGTCACCTATTTCTATTGAATAGGTTCCGACCGTATTTACCCAAAGGCTATCATTAGTATTCAACGTGTCGCCCTGGCTGTTGCGCCAGATATAAGTGTAATTGTTATCACCTCCTGAGGCGACGCCAACTAAATCAACACCACTTTCATTGGAGCAGAAAGATGCCGGATCTGGCGTGACGAAGGAGGATAATGCTTGCTTCGTATAAATCCTTACGGTATCACAATTACTATAGGTGCCGCAAATCGATGCCTGAGGAGTTCCACAGATTTCGTAATCAATCCATGCGGGTGTTGCTAAACCAGGGCTAAATGATGGATTGCTGCAATTAACACAACTTAAGAGCGAATTGAAGGATCCTCTTGTTGTAATTCCAGTGGATGAATTGATCGATGTAATTGTGATGTTGTCAAGACCATAAATGTCTAATGGAAGTGAACATCCAACGCGGGTTGTGTCATCATTAGGGAAGATTGGTTGTGGAATCTGCCTAAAAATGTATTTGATATTATTTTTCCCAGGTTTACTGTAGGTAATTTTAAAAGGTCCCGAACCTGATATACAAATAGGATGTCCACCTGCGATTTCTGTACCACAGGCTCCTGGGATATTTAAATCACCACCACTGATGATATTATAAGCACCTGATCCACCTGGATCTGCATAGCCTGGTGCGACTACAATCTCAAACATGGCCACTTGCGGGTGCAGGGTGGCATAAAAGGAAAGGTAGAGGTCCGAATTACTTGATCCGCAACAGTGCCCATGCCTTTCCACGACCGGTGTGGTAAAGGTGGTGTCTGGACTTCCGGAAAGATCGAAAGTAAAAAAGGGTACATCTGCATCACACTCTGGAAGTTGTGTTTGAGCATAAAGAGGTACGGCGAAAAGCAGAAAACCGATCAGTGTGATCAGTCGCTTTTTGTAAACGTTGAGATTTTTCATACGCAGAGATTT
>CAIYQV010000221.1 GCA_903928365.1 uncultured Flavobacteriia bacterium | reverse complement strand
TGCGGTTCTGGTGGTGGATGACCTCAATGGGTACGAACCATGGGAGTTTGCTTCTCGGGTGATAGATAAATGGGGGATAGGTCAGGCAAAAGAGGATAATGGCGTACTCATTCTGATTAAACCAACAGGAGGAAAGAATGAACGTAAGGTCTTTATTGCCACAGGCCGGGGCTTGGAAGGGGCTATTCCGGATTTGACATGCAAAGAAATTGTTGACAACGAAATGCTCCCATCTTTTCGGGAGGAAGATTATTACGGTGGAATAACCTCTGCTGTGGGGGTGTTGAAATCCTTGGCAAGAGGGGAATACAATTCAGATGCCTATTCAAAAAGAAATCAAAAGAATGAATTACCCGGTGCCTTAGCCGCATTGATCGTAATCGCCATTGTTATCATACTGATCTTCCGCAACAAAGGTGGCGGCGGATTTACAATGGGAGGAGGAGGAATCTTTTTCGGTGGTGGTTTTGGCGGACATCACAGAGGATTTGGTTCCGGTTCCGGAGGAGGTGGCTTTGGAGGATTCGGCGGCTTTGGAGGAGGGAGCTCCGGAGGAGGAGGCGCTGGTGGAAGCTGGTAACTAAGCCAATACGTTCGTTTCTTTATCAAATCGTTTGTACGAAACGAGCACTGCCAATATGGCCAAACTGATCATTACAGAAAAACTGATTGCTACCAATCCGATCTCGAGTGTACCGGCGATTAATTCCTTGGTGGCCAATACTACATTGACGACCGGTATAGCCGCAGTGATCCAGTTCAATTCAATTCCTGGGAAAAATCCTACCATGGCAGGAAGTACCATCACAATGTTAAGCGGTGTGATAATACTCTGAGCCTCCTTAAAGCTCTTAGCGTGAATACAGATCGGGATCATCACTCCTGCGAAAAATACGGTAAGTGGAATCAGCAAACAGTATAGCATAACAATGAATCCCGGACTCAAAATGCTGTGAACGACTTTCAGTATTTCTTGATCCGGAATGATGTCCAATGTTTCGATGGAAATAAACAGTCCAAGCAAGGCGCATGTAGCGGCGGTAAGGCCTGATAATACCACTACGCCCATTTTTCCAATTAGTATTTGCCAACGTGTTACAGGTGTCGTAAGCAATGTTTCAATGGTTCCTCTCTCTTTTTCTCCGGTAAACAGATCGATCGCGGGATACATACAACCGATGAATCCGAACGCAATAAAAATGTATGGTAACATTCCTCCAGCCAGTTTTCCGATCATTTCTTTTTCGGAGGCAATATTCACATAGGAAATGGTCAAGGGTTCGATCTTTTGCTGGTCTATCTGAAGTTTGTTCAAACGGTTCAACTTTTCATTTCCTTCTACAACAGCCATGTATTGTTCTGCACGCTCTTGCATACCCATCGCTGTGACATCATGATAAACGCGGATTGGACATGGTTTCATTTGATCGATCAATGCATTGTAATTTGCTGGGACAAAAAGACCGAGTTGAATACTGTCTTTTTGGAGGTCTTTAATCAGCTGATTCGTATCAAGGTAATAAATGATGGTCTTTTTACTGATCTCAGAGGGAATGTCTTTGATGGCGAGTTCGACCGGATTATTTTTCTTCCCAACCATTCCGATCTTGATCGGTTTAGTCGCCGCATCTTTCTCAAAATCGGAAGAAATGCCAATGAAAACATTCATGATGACAGGAAAGAGTAATAATGGAATAACCAACATGGTCATCAAAGTGCGTCGATCGCGCAAGGTATCTTTTAGTTCCTTTAGAAAAATGGTTTTGATCATACGGTTGCGTTTCGGGATTCTTGAATGATGCGGATAAATTCAGACGTGAGGTTAGACTCTTTCATCTCATTTCGGAATGATTCCATCGTACCCGAATACAAAAGCCTCCCTTTATCAATAATAGCCAGGTCGTCGCACAAAAGATCTACCTCACTCATAATATGACTCGAGAATATGACCGTTTTGCCGTCTTCTTTACATGATTGGATGAGTCGTATGATATTCTCCGCGGTGATCACGTCCAGTCCGCTGGTTGGTTCATCAAAGATCAATACCTCAGGGTCATGGATCATCGTGCGACAGATCGAAACTTTCTGCTTCATACCGGTACTCAGCTTTCCGATCCGTTTATTCTGGAAATCATGCATGTCCAGCAAGTCATACAACTTCAACTTTCGCTGTTCCATGACCTGCTTGTCTACTCCATATAGATCTGCGAAATAGCTGATCAGTTCGTTGGGTGTCAATCGGGCATATAAACCCGTTGAACCGGTTAAGAAACCAATATGCGCTCTGGCTTTTTCAGGCTGTTTAAGGGCATCTATACCAGCTATTTCTATATTTCCTGAGGTAGGTTTGAAAATCGTTGCCAGCATTCTCAGCGTCGTCGTTTTTCCTGCGCCGTTCGGTCCGAGTAAAGAAAAAACCCTTCCTGCGTGACATTCAAATGACACATCACGAACGGCAATGCTCTTCGTATCCGATGTATTGAGTTCTTTTCGTTGCTGTCGGTTCAATTCGAACTCTTTGTACAGCTCTTGTGCTCGTATCATTTATTCAACTGGTATGGGTGTTTCTTTTTTACCTAACAAGATTCCAAGGCCTAATCCGCCGCCAAGCCCCCATCCAAATCGGGCTGCTTGTCGGGTTTCTACAAATCCTGTAATGGTGATGAGATCGCTTATGATATAGGTTGATTTGACACCGAATGAACAAGCATATTTCAAATAGAATTCATCCGTTTTCTTGT
>CAIYQV010000220.1 GCA_903928365.1 uncultured Flavobacteriia bacterium | reverse complement strand
TTCCATTTCCTTTGTAAGAAAATCCACACTGATGTATGCATCTTTCTGAAAGAATCGCGACTTGCGCATGTTTTTCATGGAAATCCTCGAGGAGGTAAGATTGGCAACACATCCATTGTCAAATTCGATACGTGCGTTGGTAATATCCGGAGTATCACTTACAACGGAAACACCTGACGCGGATATTCTTTTGATACCCGATTTCACAACCGTTAAAATAATATCCAGATCATGGATCATAAGGTCCAGCACCACAGGAACATCTGTCCCTCTTGGATTGAACTGTGCCAATCGATGCGTTTCAATAAACATGGTTTTATTGAAATAAGGCAATGCCGCCTGAAAAGCCGGATTAAATCGCTCCACATGCCCTACCTGTACTTTCACGTCTGCTTCTCGCGCAAGTTGCATGAGCAAACGCGCCTCCTCAACCGTTTCTGTTACGGGTTTTTCAATAAATACATGCTTACTATTCCGTAATGCAAGAGATGCAATCTCAAAATGATTCAGCGTTGGTGTGACAATATCTATGCAATCCGCGGAAGAAATGAGGCTCAACGCATCCGTGAAACGTTTGATTCCGAATTCATTTACAACCTTCTCAGCAGCCTCATCCGATGGATCAAAAAATCCTATGATCTCAAAATGATTTTGTAATTCCTTTAATTGTCGGATATGAATCTTTCCCAGATGTCCTGCCCCAAAAACGCCGATCTTCAGCATCATGAATATTTTTTTGACAAAGTTACAAGCAGGTCAAATTCAAATACGGAATGACGCATCGAATTATCAACAAAAAAAGAAGCAAATCAATTCAACTTGTTCAATTGATTCAAATCAATATCGCCGTAATAATCCGTATTCTTTTGTGTCAACCATTTAGTAAGCGTAGTAATTTGTCCCGTATGATAGGAGAAATGTTCGATCACATGAACGATCATTGAAAAACCAGTGACCTTGAATCCTTGAATAGAGTGCATGGCGGTAATCTCGGCGCTATCTGTTTCTTCTAAAACCGAACGTAAATTCACCCTTAAAGTTTGTAACAAAAAGATCAGCTCTGATTTTTTAATGTTGCTTTGAACGACAAATTCCTGATCTCGATCACGGTTATCCGGCTTCCCTCCCAATCCGGAGAGGATCCATTGTCTGGCATTACCTGACATATGCAATATCAAATTTCCTATGGGGGGAATGTTACTTGCCGGTGAACGCCACAAATCCCTTTCCTCGATCATTGACAAGCATTTATAGATTCGTTCGTAAGATTCTTCAAAAACCCTTGTTTCGAATTCTTTCATTAATAACTGCTTCGTAGTCATACCAGTTCTAGACGAATTTGTACCGAATGTAAAAAAAATCCTCGAATGAATTTCTAAAAATGGGAATTTATCTATATTTGCAGGCACGAAACGGAGGTTGTAGCTCAGTTGGTTAGAGCGTCGGATTGTGGTTCCGAAGGTCGCGGGTTCGAGACCCGTCTTCCTCCCTAAAAGTTAAAAAAGGAATCCGTTTGGATTCCTTTTTTATTAGCCCTACATAGTCAGAATGAAGAATTCAGAAGCAATTGAAAAAAGAAGAACGTTCGGGATCATTGCCCACCCGGATGCAGGTAAGACAACCTTAACGGAAAAGCTGCTTCTTTTTGGAGGAGCTATTCAAACGGCAGGTGCGGTCAAAAACAACAAGATCAAAAAAACCGCTACTTCCGATTTTATGGAGATCGAAAAACAGCGTGGAATCTCTGTCGCAACTTCCGTAATGGCTTTTGAATACTCAGGCAAACAGATCAACATTCTTGATACACCAGGTCACAAAGATTTTGCTGAAGACACTTACCGAACATTAACCGCCGTAGATAGCGTGATCCTTGTGATCGACTGTGCAAACGGGGTTGAATCTCAGACAGAAAAATTGATGGAGGTGTGTAGAATGCGTAATACTCCCGTAATCATTTTTGTTAACAAGATGGATCGCGAAGGAAAGGACGCATTCACGCTTTTGGACGAATTAGAAGAAAAGCTCGATATTAAAGTACGCCCTCTTACCTGGCCTATAGGAATGGGCGATCGATTCAAAGGTGTTTACAACATTTACGATAAAAACCTTAATCTTTTCCAGGCAAATAAAACGAAGCGTGAGGAAGAGATCGTTTCGATTAAAAATGTGGAGGATCCTTTGCTTAACGACCTCGTTGGTGACCAATTTGCAGGTGAATTAAGGGAAGAGCTAGAGATCATTAACGGAGTATACGATGATTTCAACCGTGAGCGTTATCTGGAAGGTGAAGTCGCGCCTGTTTTCTTTGGTTCGGCTGTAAACAATTTCGGTATACAGGAATTATTAGATACGTTTATCCGCATCTCACCGTCTCCTATCGGAAGAGAAACGGATCTCAGACGAATCGAACCTTCTGATCCAAAATTTACCGGTTTTGTATTTAAGATCCACGCGAATCTGGATCCAAAACACCGCGACCGAATTGCGTTTCTCCGTATCGTATCAGGAAAGTTTGAACGAAATAAATTCTATCATCATGTCAGACTGGACAAGAACTTCAAGTTCCCGAATCCAACTTCCTTCATGGCACAAGATAAAAGCGTGATCGACGAAGCATTCCCGGGAGATGTTGTTGGACTTTACGATACTGGTAATTTCAAAATTGGCGATACCCTAACCGAAGGAGAAAACATGTATTTCAAAGGTATCCCTTCCTTCTCACCTGAAATTTTCATGGAACTCGAGAATTTAGATCCGCTCAAATCAAAACAACTGGACAAGGGAATTCATCAACTTACAGACGAAGGGGTAGCTCAAATGTTCATGATACAGCCCGGCAATAGAAAAATTGTTGGTACTGTAGGTCAATTGCAGTTTGAAGTAATCCAATACCGCCTGATCAATGAATATGGAGCAAATTGCCGTTTTTCACCCAAGAATTATTTCAAAGCTTGTTGGATCACGACAGAAAACAAAGAACAACTCGATTCTTTTATCAAGGCCAAAGGAAATCATTTAGCAAAAGACAAAGACGGAAATCTTGTTTTCCTTGCAGAGACACAGTTCTTGTTAAACATGGCGGAACAAGATTATCCTGAACTCGTTTTTCATAAAACTTCTGAGTTCAAACTGGAAACGAACTAATATTTTTTCAGTTCATCCCAGGTTAAAATATGTTCCATCAAATTCAGTTGGCGTCCCTCTTCTGTTTTTAAAACGGAGAAATGTGACAGACCATTTGACACCATCAAACAGGCAGCATTCAGGGTATGGTCATATTTTGCGGCCTGATAAAACGTGTTTTTATCTATCATTACCTCAGGTGCCTTGCACTCTATGATCACTAATGGAGAACCCAAGTCATTGAAAATAAGTATATCACAGCGTTTAATCGTTCCGTTATATTTCAGCGCATACTCTACCGCAATCTTCCCTTTTTGGTAACCTGCATGTTGAATGAGGTAATGAACAAGGTGTTGACGCACCCATTCCTCTGGAGTAAGAACTACTTCTTTGTTCCGTATGAAACAGCGAACAAAGAGCGTCTCCCCTTTTCGCCTCAGCTTTAGTTGGGCTAACGGTAAATTAAGCGGCTTGAATACCATTATTTCTTCTGTGTTCAATATAATTTCCAGCAACTACAGCGACAAAAGACACTCCCATGCCAATGAAAAATGATGGAACTTCCAAATCGATAAACGAAACAGCAAACCAAGCAACTAAACCCAGGATCATTCCAGCATTGACTCCCAATCTGGTAGTTCTAGGATAGAAAAGTGTAAATGAAAAAGGAATAAACACAGAAACCAGACTAAATGCGGAAGCCTGACCTGCCAATTCGAAAATACTCGACCCGGTAAAACAAATAGCAGCCGAAACAAGCGCGATGACGACCACACCAAATCGCATCATTGGAAGTAATTCTTTTTTAGGAAAAATCGGTTTTAACACGTTTTCAGCTAACACTGTAGCAGGTGCGAGAATTGCCCCAGAAGCCGTACTAAGTAATGCGGATACCAATGCCCCAAAATAGATTACTCGTATCCAAACAGGTGTCTTGTGCATTATAAGCGCAGAAATAAAATTCCCCTGATTCTTTTCATAAAATTCAGGAAATGAATGTGCCCCCAACCAAACGATCATTAAAGGAATGATCCCAATTAATAAATAAAGAACGGAGGCACTTATAGACGACCACATAGCGACACGTTCATTTCGTGATGAAACAACCCTCTGGAAAATATCTTGAGATGCCACTGAACCAAGTCCAATTGTACACCATGCCCCCAACCATTCCAACCATGAGAGGCGATCTGAATCGTATAGCTCCATGAAACCATCAGGAGTATTTTCATAAACCTGAGCAAAATCCTTATCCGCTAAAAAGAAGATGAGGATAGCGATAAGTCCGAGGATAATTACCACTGTTTGGATGGTATCTGTCCACGAGACAGCCCACATCCCTCCCATGGATGTATATAAAACAACTAATATGGTACCTGCAATGACGCCCTCTAAAAAAGTAATTCCGAAAAGAAGTTGAAATATCATTGCAAGAGCAATAAACTGTGCAGCAATCCACGAAAAAAAACTGGGAATCATGACCACAGCACTCACTAACTCTGCCGATCTACCAAACCTACTGCCAAATACGTCTGAAAATGTAAATGCATTGGTCCGATACATTCGTCTGGCATAAAACAAACCCACAATCAGCAAACACAGGGCAGCACCCAGAGGTTCTTCAATCACTCCCAAAAGCCCATGTTTTAAAAACTCTTCAGTGGACCCAAGAATTGTTTCGCTACCAAACCATGTGGCGAACAAAGCCGCAGAAGACATAAAGAATGGTAGTTTTCTGCCCGCAATAGCGAAGTCTTCAGCATTCCTTACCCTTTTGGATGCCTGATATCCAATTCCCAGCGTAACCAGCAGATAAAGAATAACAGATGTAGCAAGCATGTTACATACCGAGGATCAACAACTCAATGTCTTTGTATTTCAGATCAAAAACTTTCCCTAGTACCTCACTGGTGAGAGTGCCTTTGTACATATAAACCCCACTTCTGAATCCATGATCATTTTTGATCAAATCCTTGCACCCACCATGGTCACCCATGTCCAGGAGGATCGGAAGAAAGATATTTGAAAGCGCAAAAGAAGCCGTGCGAGAAACCCTAGAAGCAATGTTAGGAACACAATAGTGTATCACACCATGTTTTACAAAAGTAGGTTCCTTGTGATTAGTAACATGTGACGTTTCAAAGCATCCGCCTTGATCAATACTTACATCTACCAATACTGACCCTGTTTTCATTCCTTCCACCATTTCTTCGGTTACGACGCAAGGGGTTCTACCCAATGGAGCCCTCAATGCACCGATAACCACATCAGCACGTCTGAGCGCTTTTGCTAAAACTTTAGGATTCACTACAGATGTATATATACGTCTTCCAAGATCATTTTGAAGACGACGCAAACGTGACAAGGAATTATCAAAAACCTTCACATTTGCCCCCAGTCCCATAGCCGACCGTGTTGCAAATTCACCTACTGTTCCGGCACCGATCACCACTACTTCTGCAGGAGTCACCCCCGCTATTCCTCCGAGCATAACACCTTTACCTTCCGAAAATGAGGATAGCAATTCTCCTGCAATTAAAATCGAGGTTGTCCCGGCAATTTCACCCATGGTTCGCACTACAGGAAATAATCCAGAGTCATCCCTGATGTAATCCCAGGCGACCGCTGTCACCTTCTTCTGCATCAGCTTTTGAAGCAGTGATTTTGGTTGGACAGACAGTTGGAGCGCTGAGATCAAGGTCTGGTTCCCAGTCATCATGTCAACCTCATCTTCTGTAGGAGGAGCCACTTTGAAGATAATATCACATTCAAAAATTTCTTTTGGATCGTAACAGATCTCTGCTCCTGCTTCGCTGTAATCTCTATCCGAAAAACTAGACAGTTCACCACTTTTCGATTCAACTCTAACTCGATGTCCGTTAGCGACCAGTACTGACACAGCTACAGGAACAAGCGCAACACGTCTTTCCTGAAAAGAAATTTCTTTAGGAATCCCAATAAAAAGTTGACCTTTTTTTCTGGATATCTCGAGCATTTCTTCTTTTGGAAGCAAGCTCCCTTGACTAATCAGTTTCTTTAGAATTTCGGGATCAGTGATCATAGTTCTATTTTAAGCGTTCGTGAATTATCATGGTTCTTGCGAATATACACGCTTACGGTGTTTTCAGGCAACATTTCAGCTATTTTTTCAGGCCATTCAATGAAACAGATTCCCCCTCCATAGAGCATTTCTTCGATTCCGATGTCATATGCCTCTATTTCACTTTTCAATCGATACAGGTCAAAATGAAATAACTTTCCATACACCGGACTTTCATACACATTAACGAGCGAATACGTTGGTGATCCTTCCAGACTCTCCACGCCCATTGCCTTTAAAACGGCAGAGATAAATGTGGTCTTCCCTGACCCCATCTCTGCATAGAAGGCGAAACACGTCCTGTGGCCGAATTCATCCAAAAACCTTTTGGCAGCGTCAGGGAGATCGTTGATCGATAAAAGTTGTAATTCCATGAATTGGTACCTGAAACAAAACTATTCAGAAAAGAATATCCCCGTAAAGTTATGTCGAAGGGTTTACCAACAAAGTAATGTTATTGAAGGTAGTGAATAAGGAATTAAAGAATGTTGTTCAAATGTTCATCCTTCGACTAAACGCTCAGGGCAAGAATGTTCAAATTCAGATTACTTAGGATCTAGCACCACGAAGGGAATTAATAATTCTTCCAATGAAATGCCACCATGCTGGAAAGTATTGGAATAATAATTCACAAAATGATTGTAATTGTTAGGATAAACGAAGAAATCATCTTGACGGGCAAACACAAATTCGGAGGCAAATTTTCCTGAAGGCAGAAACACTGAAGCCGGGTTATGCACTTTAAACACCTCTTTTTCATTGTAGGTCAAACCTCTCCCTACTTTGTAACGCAAATTACTATTCGTAGAACGTTCCCCAACTATTTTCACTGGATGTGACACCTTTACCGTTCCATGATCCGTGGTAATGATCAGTCTTGCTCCCGATTCAGCTATTTTGCGAACGATCTCAATCAACGGAGAATGTTCGAACCAGGAAACTGTAAGTGACCGATAGGCACGTTCATCAGAAGCAAGTTCTCGGATCACTTCCATTTCAGTTCTGGCATGTGAAAGCATATCAACGAAATTGTATACAATGAAATTCATATCATTGTCTTTGATCTGATTGAACTGGTCAGCAAGTTTTCTCCCGGCATCCAGATTTGTAATCTTGTGATAAGACCACTTCACATTTTTTCCCAGTCGTTTGAGATTGGCTTCCAGAAAATCTTTCTCATGCGCATTTTTACCTCCTTCATCTTCTTCGTTCTTCCAAAGATCTGGAAAACGTTTGGCTATTTCAGAAGGCATCAAACCTGCAAAAAAGGCATTTCTCGCATAATGTGTTGCGGTAGGCAATATGGAATATACTACTTCCTCCTTATCGATCGTAAAATAGCGGGAAAATGCGGGTTGCAACACTTTCCACTGGTCATAACGTAAATTGTCAATCACCAACACACACGTCTTTCTCCGATCCGACTCAGGAAGCACCTTGTCTTTCATTAAGGTATGTAACAAGACAGGAGCACCTGGTGAACCATTCACCCAGTCCTCGTAATTTCGTTCAACAAACTTGGAAAAGAGTTGATTAGCCTCCTTCTTCTGCATGGTTAGTATTTCGCGCATACCTGCATCCTGACTATTTTCTAATTCCAGTTCCCAATAAACAAGTTTGGTATACAATTCCGACCACTCCTGTGCATCCAATTTATCTCCCAATCGCATTCCCAATTGCCTGAATTCTTGCTGGTAACTTAGGTTCGTTTTTTGGGAAACCAATTTCGACTGATCCAAATTACGCTTAATGCTCAAAAGAATCTGATTGGGATTAACCGGCTTAATTAGGTAATCCGCTATCTTGCTACCAATGGCTTCCTCCATGATATGTTCTTCTTCACTCTTGGTGATCATTACAACCGGCACGTAGGGTTTTACCTCTTTGATCCTGCTAAGTGCCTCCAGACCTGAGATACCGGGCATATTTTCATCCAGGAATATAATATCATAATCCTGAAGATTACTTTTCTCTACCGCATCGGATCCGTTATTAACTGAATCAACCACATATCCCTTTGATTCCAAAAATAGAATATGGGGTTTCAACAATTCGATCTCATCATCCGCCCAAAGTATTTTCCCTTGCATCTTCGCTTTATTTCGTAAGTTTGAAAAGTTTTAAATGTATGGATTTGCGCCCGAATCTAAACCGGAACAACAAAAAGAAAATTTTTAACGACCCGATCTACGGTTTTATTTCAATTCCGGATGATTTTATTTTCGACTTGATCGAACATCCCTATTTCCAGCGTTTAAGAAGGATCATGCAATTGGGATTGAGTCACCTGGTATATCCAGGAGCACTTCACACTCGTTTCCATCATGTCATTGGCGCCATGCATCTAATGACCCAGGCAGTAGCTACCATACGCAGAAAAGGACATGAGATTACACCAGAAGAAGAACGAGCTGTACTCATTGCCATTTTACTTCACGATATTGGTCATGGTCCATTTAGTCACGCCTTGGAATATGACATTGTGCATAAAGTCAGCCATGAAGAGATCTCCGGTTTTTTTATGGATCGACTTGCAAAAGAATTCGGAGAAGATATGGAGCGTGCATTGCTCATTTTCAAAAATAAACATCACAAACCGTTTCTCTATCAATTGGTTTCCAGTCAACTGGACATGGACAGGCTGGATTATCTGAATAGAGACAGTTTCTACACGGGTGTAAGTGAAGGCATCATTGGCAGCGACCGTCTGATCGAAATGCTCAATGTACATGAAGGCAATCTGGTACTGGAAGAAAAAGGAATTTATTCCATTGAAAAGTTCATTGTCGCACGGAGGTTGATGTATTGGCAGGTGTACCTGCATAAAACCGTTGTGGCTGCTGAATTCATGCTCATTCACGCACTTCGAAGGGCAAAACAGCTCACGAAAAAGGGTGAAATACTTTTCGCGAGTCCGGCGCTGGAATACTTTCTACGAAACGATGTTTCAAAGAGCGATTTTGATAAGGACCCTCGGATTCTTGATCTTTTTGCCGAACTGGATGATTACGACATACTTGGAGCTTTGAAAGTTTGGCAATCACACTCTGATAAAATTTTATCCTCCCTGTCTCAACGACTTGTCAATCGTAAACTGTTTAAGATCGAAATCGCGAAAGAACCCTTTAGTCCAGATAGAATTCAGCTTGAAAAAGAACTGATCCGCGATCAGTTCGACTTGAATGGAGACGATGTAGACTTCTTTGTATATTCTGACATTCTGAGCAACAACGCCTATAATCAAAACAAGCAGAACATCAACATGCTCATGAAAAACGGTGAGGTGATCGATCTGACCAAAGCTTCAGACAATTTGAACATTTCGGCACTGGCCTCACCTGTAGAAAAGTATTTTCTTTGTTATCCTGTTGCTTGATTTTTCAGCGGTAGACGTACCTGTTAAAAGTATTGTGCTCTTTGTCTAACGCGTGATAGGTAGCATCCAATCTAATTACTTCCTTTAATGGGTCAATTTGAATAATCGTAAAAATCGTTGCAATATTGAACTCTGCTTTTGCTATGAGCCGCTCGTGAGTTGGTGAATGAATCCATGCCTGAACAGTTTTTTCTGCCAGAAATTCGTACAACTCATTACGTGATTCAGTAATTAACTCTTTCGCTAAAAATCCGCTAGAAATATGGGTGTATAAACATTCTGCATTGCTCCAATACCCTACACTATCCGAGTGAACTGGATTTGATACAGATGCATTTCGAACGGTAACTCGTTTACAAAAGCTACGCATCAATGAATCTTCAAAAAAATCAAAGGGCTTTACCCCTTTTTCTTTTCGGTATCTGTTAATCTTTGACCAAACTAAACTATCCAGATATTCAGATTCAATTCGAATAGCCTGGGCATTAAGTAATATACAATGCATAAAGAGCACTAAAACACAAAAAACTTTCATTTGTTAGGCTTTTGAAAAGATTACGCATCAGTAGAAGAAAAATATCAACGACTTAAATAATTCTTCAAAGTATTTTAATAAGACTAGCTTTACCAATAATTATAAAAGAGATGAACAACGATTTTCAAAAGATCATAGAATTCAGAAGGTCGAACCGATCATTTGACCCAAACATACCGGTTCCTGAAGAGGTTATAAAAGTCAGTTTAGAACGTGCTATACTGTCACCGAACAGCAGTAATATGCAGTTATGGGAATTCTACTGGCTATCATCAAAAGAGGCGATAAATGAGATGGTCCCACTTTGTCTCAATCAACAAGCTGCAAAAACTGCTCAGCAGATGGTTGTTTTTGTAACACGTCAAGACAAATGGAAAGAACGTTCCCAATGGAATCTCTTACATATCAAGAAAACAATAAAGGGAGAACCTGATCGACGTCAAAAAGGCGTTTTGAATTACTACGGAAAAGTCATGCCTTTACTTTATAGAAATGATCCATTTGGGTTCTTATCTCTCATTCGTCGTAGCATTAGTTTTTTCATGGGATTGCGCAAACCCTTTTTTCGAACCGGAGGAAGTGCGAATCAACGAATCACCGTCCATAAATCTTGTGCCCTGGCTGCACAAACATTCATGCTTTCCATTGCCGCAGAAGGTTTTCATAGCTGTCCTATGGAAGGATTTGATGAAAAGCGAGTAAAAAAAGCATTGAAATTACCTCGTGGTGCTGAAATCAATATGATTATTTCGGTTGGTCTTGGAACGGAAGAGGGAATTTGGGGCGAAAGACTCAGGGTTCCCTATAGCGAAGTGGTATTCAAGAAATAAGACTATTGTCGAGTCAGTTTCCCGGCCTTCCAGTCCTGAATCAATTTAGCCCATGAATAAGGGTTCAAAAGATTATTAGCAGGGAGCTGTCCATTCGTATACAATTTCGTGTATCGTTGATTGGTGGCATAACCATATGCAAGGGATGCGTCATTTTCGAGTCTCGCAGCTACAAAAGCAAGTGATTCACCCGACAACTCTCGTTGTGCTCTTCGCATGGCATCATCGTAGGGTTCCATTTCAACGAAAGCTCTGGCAAAATCCTCTCTTGACGGCCATGGATAAACTGTTACAGATGGCAAATTAACAGTGTCTCTCTGCAACATGTGAATGACGGAATACCTGTTATCTTTCAATGTATCAGGAACAATATAGGTTGAAGTCTTGTAACCAAAAGAAGAAAAAAGAAGTGTATCTCCCGGTAGCACCACCGTCGAAAAGAACCCGTAGTAATCTGAGATCACTCCTTTTCGAATTGAACGATCGTAGACCGTCGTATATGGGAGTGGATTGAGATCTCCTTCTGAAATCGCGACGCCGGAAAGCTGTATAAGTTTAGAAGAGTCAGAAGGTACTTCCACAGTCTGACAGAACACCAATTTCGAGGTGCACAAGAACACAAGAAAAATTGTAATTACTTTCATAGTAAAATTCAAAACAAGAGTACACTTTTATTTGCCACACGCAAAAAGTTTTTCAAAAAATTAACAACCCCTCACTCCCACTGCAACTCGCAAAATAATATTACTTTTGCAGGAATTTATTCCAAAATAAGTTCAATGTCACTGACCAACATCAATGAGATTAAAGAGGGACTCACGTACGATGATGTATTGTTAGTCCCTGCCTATTCCGAAGTTCTTCCGAGAGATGTCCAGTTAAAAAGCAAACTCACCAGAAATATAGAAGTGAATACTCCTATTGTTTCTGCTGCCATGGACACCGTTACCGAAGCGAAACTTGCTATTGCTATTGCTCAGCAAGGAGGCATGGGGGTAATCCATAAGAATATGTCAATCGCTGACCAGGCACTGGAAGTGCGTAAAGTGAAACGATCTGAAAGCGGAATGATTCTGGATCCGGTCACCTTATCTGAGGATGCACTGGTAAAAGATGCATTGCAATTGATGAAGGAAAACAGCATTGGCGGTATCCCTGTGGTAAATGCGAATAGAACGCTAAAAGGAATCGTCACCAATCGTGATTTGCGTTTTGAGAAGAACCTGACTCGCCCGATCAGAGAGGTCATGACTACAGAAAATATTGTGTCGACTCATGAGAGCACAGATCTTTCCAAAGCAGAGGACATTCTTCAGCAAAATAAAATTGAAAAGCTTCCTGTAGTCGATAATGACTACAAACTTGTTGGGTTGATCACTTACCGTGATATTATTAAAGTTAAAACGCATCCCAACTCTTGCAAAGATTCATACGGAAGATTGCGCGTAGCTGCAGCCGTAGGTGTAACGCAGGACACGCTGGAGCGAGTGGCCGCATTAGTAGAGGCAGGTGTTGATGCGATTGTCATTGATACGGCACACGGTCACACGCGGGGGGTTGTCGACAAGTTAAAAGAGGTAAAAGCAAACTACCCGAAATTAGAAGTAATTGTAGGAAACATTGCAACCGCTGAAGCAGCTAAATACCTCGCAGATGCCGGTGCAGATGCAGTGAAAGTAGGAATCGGACCTGGATCAATTTGTACCACACGAGTCATCGCTGGAGTTGGTGTACCCCAGCTTTCTGCTGTGAATGATGTTGCTCAGGCACTCGAAGGAACAGGTGTACCTGTCA
>CAIYQV010000219.1 GCA_903928365.1 uncultured Flavobacteriia bacterium | reverse complement strand
TGCATGAATATTACTTCACGCGCAATTGCTTACCAACCTGTAAAGTTGTAGTTGGTCGCATCCCATTAAGACTACATAATTTAGAAACGGTGGTGTTGTGACGGGATGCAATTTCAGATAAAGTATCACCAGGACGAACTTTGTAATACTTGCGCGCTCCTGCAACTTCTGGTTTTCTCTGAACAACTGCAATGACTTCACCTGTCTCCATTTGATCAGATGGTTTTGCTCCAGGACGGAAAATACCTCGATGTACCATCAAGTTTTCATCTTTCACTTCTTTCTTCGCAAAATCGATCACTTCTTCCGGATTCATTGGAGCGTCGTAAAAACGTACTTCAAAATGCAAGTGAGGACCAAAGGAACGTCCTGTATTTCCACCCAGACCGATCGGCTCTCCTGCTTTTACTTCCTGATCTGGAGCAACCAAATGCTTACTCAAATGGGCATAGAATGTCTCCAAACCATTGTGGTGACGAATGATCACCAAATTTCCGAATCCGCCGTCATTCCATTTTGCGTAGCGTACTTTTCCAGACCAAGCTGCTCGCACCGTATCTCCAATATTCAAATCCAGATCGATCCCATTGTGGTAACGACCGCTGCGATATCCATATCGTGATGTAACGACACCAGGAACAGGTATGTGAAAGTCTTTGTGAGCCTCATCATTTACACACAACCAAACCGTATCTTTGATCTTGGTCATGTCGTTCTTGTGTTCAGAAGTGTAACACAAGTTGTTATCCCAACGTTGCATGAAACGATAAAAAGTATCCCTTTCGAAAATTGCGGCTACTTGAGGATTCAAAACACCATCAAAAACCTTGTCATCAATGTATCTCCAAGTTCTATTAGCGAAGATCACCATCTTCCCTTCCGGAGTGTCAATGGTATCCAAGATAGCTTGACCATATGAACCAAAAGATAAACTTGCAAAAAGGGCTATAAGGAGATGCTTCATGAATAAATCGTTTCCGGTTTGGACGTGCTAAAGATAGCCCAATTTTCAGCAGGGAAAGGACAAAAAAACGTTAATTCTGAACAATTAACTGTTTATTGGCGTTCCATCTTAGGTGCTTTTCCATCCACGTCGCGCACAATGATATCGTAGAAAAGGTCTTCATTTGGCTTCACCAGATCAATCAAACCTTTGTCGCCATAAGCTTCTTTTGCTGGAACTAAAATCCATAGTTTATCAAACAAGGCCCTACCTTTCATCGCTTTGCGCAAGCCAGGAACTAAACCATTATCACTCAAACGAAATGTGAATGGAACGCCGCGTTGGTATGAATTGTCATAACGCGGATTTGTTTTCGTACCCACGAAATAATGAATGGCTACCTCTGAGTTATCGCCAACTTTGATATCCTTAAATTCCAAACTTTCTTCCAAACGCCATACTTTCGTGCCGTCAATATTAGCCGTCGGAGCGATACGTTTACCTACACGCAAGAAAATGATATTTGGAGCATTTGGTGGAATGACTCCCGGAATTCCTTTTTCGCCACGAGCTAATTTTGGCGGTAGGTAAATTTCCAC
>CAIYQV010000218.1 GCA_903928365.1 uncultured Flavobacteriia bacterium | reverse complement strand
TTTCTGAAAGAAAAGCGCCCGGAATTTCAGAGCGAGAAACAGAACGAGAATGAGTGAAAAAGAAAAAGCGCCATTACTTTCGTAACAGCGCTTTTCTTTTTAGTAGCGGGGACACGACTACCCTGACTCTCGCTTTACTCGGTCAGGATGGACGTCAAAAAGGGTGCTTAATAAGTAAAAGCTCAGACCGCTTTGCGTTCTTCCTTTTTACATTCCCTTCCGCTTATGAAAGTAAACTTTCAACACTTCTGGAAATGCAAAAAGCCAGTCAAAATTTTGACTGGCTTTTCCTTGTAGCGGGGACACGACTCGAACGTGCGACCTTCGGGTTATGAGCCCGACGAGCTACCAACTGCTCCACCCCGCACTCTATTCAATCGAACTACGATTTAATCCGAATGCATTGCAAAGATAGCTACTCTTTCGGCAAAAGCAAGTAATTTAAAATAAAAAAAGGAGAGTTCTACTGAAATTCATCACATGTGTGTGCTTTGTTCATGGTTAAAAAATGATTGGAACATGTTACTTTTGGCAAACAATTCATTACCGTTGAAACTGTTTATATGAAAACGCTGCTCCTTTCTCCTTTATTTCTGTTTTTCCTTCTGTTCTCCTCTTGCAGTGGAGAAAATAAAAGTTCAGAAAATGTGTCATTCAAAAAGCCAAAAAACGCTAACGATATCGAAGCGCACATGGCGGAGATTGAAAATAATCCCGATTGGAAAGTCATGAACAGCCTGGCGTACAATAACAACGCAGGTTCGACGGAGGAAGTGATCGCTTACCTGAATGCCAATGATGAGGCCGTGAAACTCGAAGAACATTTTTCGGATGTGTCAACCGGTAGTTATGGACAACGGTTCTTTTACATAGCGGATCAGAAAACGTTTGCTTCCAAGGAGATCTATTTCGATAATACCATCAAGAATCCTGCATTTATCGAACGGATTTCGTTCTATGGAAAAAATCAGCAACCAGTTTATACACGGGAACGCTCAGCCCCAACAGAACTGGAACTGGAAAATGCCGCTTTTCAGCAAAAAAATCCGGTAGGAGTATCAATCGAACGCGCCATGCAAGTGATCAATCAGCAGGGAGAATTTGTGACAACTTTTCAAGGATTCGTTCAGTCTGGCGGTATAACCTATCTGCTGGTTGGTGAAAACTCACAGGATGGGTATGCAAGCTCTTTGGCTATCCAATATGATAATGAGGATATTAAAAAGCTGAAACTCAATGAGCGTGGGATGATCGGTACTCCGCTGCAGATCAAGCACCAAACCATGGTGGATGAAAAAGGATTGAAGTTTCAGATCCTGCTGGAACTGGTAATCAACTCCTGAGTCCTATTCTCCATTGAGATGGCTTCTGTGCCGTTCGACATTTTTTCCAAACTTTCACAGGTGGGATTTGTTTAAACTTGTCAACTGATTTTCTAGGGATGAACTTTACTAAACGAATGTTGACCATCATCTGTCTGTTGGCAGGTTTCCAATCTTTTGGTCAGGATATGAAGATTACCGGCACTGTGATGGATAGTACCGGCACAAAACCTTTGCATCAGGCGATGATTATGGCAGTTAGGGTGAAAGATTCGACGCTATTGGGCTTTACCAGAACTTTACCAAACGGGTCGTTTACCTTGGGAGGGTTCCCAATCGATACCTTTTCTATGGTGATCTCTCATCCACGTTTTGATGATAAAACCATCTACATCTTTGGTAGCAAAGATGATTACGAGATCAATGTACAAACACTCAAAATGCCTGCAAAATCAAAAGATTTACAGGAGGTAATGATCTATGCCAATAAAAATCCGATCTATTACAAAGGAGATACACTCGTTTATGTAGCGGATTCTTTTAAAGTGGAAG
Organism: uncultured Flavobacteriia bacterium; assembly: GCA_903928365.1. Classification (GTDB taxonomy): domain Bacteria; phylum Bacteroidota; class Bacteroidia; order Flavobacteriales_D; family Crocinitomicaceae; genus M0103. Next base: position 5,323 of record CAIYQV010000218.1, on the reverse strand, counting down.
AGGGTGCTGTAGTAGAAGATTTATTGAAGAAATTACCCGGACTGAAGATCGATAAGGATGGGAAGATCACTTCTCAGGGACAGGAAATTAAGAAAGTCTTGGTAGATGGGGATGAATTTTTTGGTACAGATCCAACGGTGGCCACAAAAAACCTGGGAGCAGACGGAATCGAAACAGTTCAGATCTATGAAAAAACAGACAATGAAACCATAGGCGGTTCGGATGAGAAGATCCGCGTACTCGACTTGAAACTAAAGGAAGACGCCAAGAAGGGATATTTTGGAAGGGTTTCCGCTGCCTCCGATCTGGCGATCACTCCGCTGGATAATTATTATGGAAGCAGGCCGTTTTATGAAGGAGAATTGTTGTTTAATAAGTTTAATTCGAAGCAAAAAATTTCCGTTTTTGCCTTAGGGTCCAATACACCTCGATCCAGTTTTGGTCGCGGGGATCTGAACAAGTTTGGTTTGAGCAATGAAAATGGTGCGAACAGAAACTTTTGGGAACCGAATAATACAAGTAATACGAGTGGTATTCCTCAAACCCTGAAGGCAGGTATCTACTATTCAGACAAATTCGGGAAGAAGAAGAATACAGAAATGTTATTCAACTATTCCTACTACAACGATCGCTTGGATGCGCGATCTTCCAGCAGATCTCAGTATTTCTTGCCCGATACCACTTACTTCACGAGCGACTCTACAAGAGATTACACAGAGAATGTAACACACAAATTCAACCTTCAGATTCAGAGTCAGTTAGATTCACTGACTTTATTGGAATTCAAACCATCAATCAGTGTCGACTCAGGAATCAGTCAATCATCGAAAAGTAACGTTTTCAGCGGTGAAACGGGAATTCAATCATTGTTGACACAGATCGGAAATGAGAATAACTCAAAAGGACTTTCCACGAATAACACCCTGCGTCTGTACAGAAAATTCAAGAAAAAACGAAGAGAGTTGGAAGTAAGATATGATCTCATCACTTCTCAGAATAAAACGGATGGGTACCTGAGTTCAACATCAGAGTACAAATCATTAGGAATTAAAGACACCGTAGATCAAAGTAAGATCAATAATAATAGCTCAACAAGCCATTATGGTACTGTTAGTTATTTTGAGCCGATCACCAAGAAATGGAAAGTCAATGTGAATTACCTCTACGAATATGGTTTCTCGGATCAGCAGAAAGAAACCTATGATAAAGTGAACGGTGTGTACAATGGTTTCCGTGCAGAGTTCTCCAATAACTTTGAAAACACACGTCTACAGAATCGGGGTGGTACAGAGCTGATCTATGAAACGAGTAAGCACTACCTTTCCGGAGGACTCTTTTTCAGGAATATTCAGATCGACAATCACAACCTCATCACAGACTCTGTCATCAATCAGAATATCAACAACTATTTGCCAAAATTCAAATACGAGTATAAACCATCGATGAGTAAGCGATTTACAGTGGATTACAAAACAAGTTCTCAGCAACCTCAGATCTCAGACCTGCAACCTGTTCAGGACAATTCTAATCCTAATCGCATTCAGATCGGAAACCCGGGATTGAAACCGAATTACGTGCATACGTTAATGGTGAATTTCAATACCTGGAATGCCCTTTCCGGCAAGTATATCTGGACCGGAGGCTCCTTCAACCTGACAGAAAATGCGTTCGGTACAGAGACAAATTTTAACACGTTCGGGCAAACTGTTTCTAAAACGATCAACGTAGACGGGAACATGAGTGCCAATGTTTGGGCTGGTGGTGGTTACCCCATTCTTGACAGAAAAATAGAATTCCAGCCATCCGTATCTGGATCGTTTAACCGATTCAAAAGTTATGTGGGAGGATTGGAGAATGTAACAGATAATTTCGCGTTAACTCCGGAATTCGACATCGATTTTGAATGGGATTCACTGGAGATCAGTTTGAAATCGAGTTACTCATATAACAACCCGATCAGTTCATTGAGTACCGTGTCCAACACTCCTTACTCCATTAAAAAATTAGCTCTTTCGCTCAACTGGAAATTCCCTAACGGAGTTGGAGTGAAAGTGGATGGTGATTACACCAAGAATGATCAGAAAGGAAGAGGATTCTATGATACGGAGTTTTTTATCTTCAATGCGGAAATAAGTAAGAAATTCCTGAGAACTCAAAACCTGATTGTGTCAATTGTAGGAAATGACATCCTCAATCAAAACATCAATGCGCGTAGGATCGTGAATGGAAATGGTGTGACGGATTATCGTACTACGATCATTTCAAGGTATTTCCTTCTTAAGGCGACCTATCGATTCAATAACAGAAAAACGAAAGAAGATGACTTTAAAGGCTGGCATTAATTTGTTCTTGTTTATCCTCCTGCTGGGTTTTGGAGCTTCTGCTCAGATGAACTCAGGAAGGATCGTGTTCGAGCGAAAAACAAATCTCAAAAAACGTTTTGGCGACAATCCGAGAATGAAGAATATGATTACGGAGGAGAACAAGTACCGTATCGAGAACTTTGAATTGCTCTTCAATGATACGGTTTGCGTTTTTCGTCCCATAGAGGAGGACGAGCCTTCTGCGCAGCAAGGATTTCTAAAATTCCTGACCAACAAGAATACGGTTTACCAAAATCTGAACAAGCGCGAGAAATTTATTATGATGGATCTTTGGGGAAATACGGCTTACGTGAAGGACACAATGGATAAGCGTACCTGGAAGATCACTGAAAGTACCCGAAACATAAGCGGCTATAATTGCCGTAAAGCCGTTTGGGCAATGAATGATTCCACTCGGATCTATGCGTGGTTTTCTGCGGATATTGTTCCTTCGATGGGGCCTGAAGGATTCCAAGGATTACCCGGAACGATCTTAGGTATGGCTACAGAAGATGGGAGTGTGATCTATTTTGCAAAAGAAGTCAAACCAATGGACCCACCATTGAATGCGTTGACCTATGATGCCAAAGGAAAAGAGATCTACAATGAGCAGCAATTGAAGGAAATGCTTTTACAGCGTATGAGTCAGTGGGTAAAACCCAAAGACCTCGAAGCAATGTTCGCCTGGTTGTAATTAAACAGCCTCAGCTACGACTTCCTTTACTTCTGGCAAATGGGATTTCAGTAAATTTTCAATTCCGCCTTTTAATGTTGCAGTAGATGAAGGACATCCTGCACATGATCCACGCATTGCCACGGTTACAGTTCCATTTTCATAACCCATGAATTCAATTGCCCCACCGTCATTTTCCACTGCTGGACGTACATACTCATCCAATAAATTACGGATCGCATCATCGTATTCGGAAGGCGAATAGACTTTGGTTTCCCCAGTTGCTTCTTCGGTAGCGGGTTTTGGAGCAGGCATTTGAATTAACACGTCCTTTCCTTCTGCAATCCAGTCCTTGACAAATTCACGCAATTCCATCGTGATAAAATCCCATGGAACGTTATCTGTTTTTGTGATTGTGACAAAGTTTGCGGCAATGAAAACGTTCTTTACAAAAGGAAAGTGAAGTAATTCTTCCGCCATTGGAGAATACCCTTTGGCTTCAGCAGAAGAGGAAAACTCCACAGAGTCCCCTGTGATCAACAAATACTTGTTTGCCACGAACTTCATGGTAGAAGGATTCGGGGTCATTTCTGCATATACGGTAACTGGAACGTTCATTTTTCTGCTTTTCTTGTTTTACAAAATTACTTAAACTTCCAAGAATGATGATGAAAAGAATAGTTTCCTGAACCATACTCACGTATCTTTGAACCGTGAATCAAATCTATCGCACCTTACTTGTTGTATTTGCAGCCTTTACCTTTTTAGGTTCGGTGGGTTTTCCAGTTTATACACACATCTGTAAAGAGGATGGTGCCTTCAGATCCTACTTCACTAAATCAACGTTGCACTGCTCCATGGATAAGGAAGTCAGTCTACCACCTTGTTGCGCGAAGAAATGGGCGGCCTATAAAGGAGAGAAGGTAAAATCCAATTGCTGTGTTGAACAAACGAATCTTTTCAAAGTCCGATTCGATTTCAAGAATGACCTTGACCTTTCATTTGACATTATTTGTGATGACGTTAGCTCGAATTTACTTTCGAAAATCAAATCATTCGTAGCCTCGGAGGAATACCAATCGGCCTTTTTATACCGACCCCCTCCACTCCACTATTCGGGAAGGGAATTACTCATTGAACATCAGGTATTTCGAATTTAGATCTTGAATAACACAGCTTATTCACTTAGATCTATTTATGCATGAAGAAATACATATTCGGTGCATTTCTATTGATCTGTTTGCCTACCATCGCTCAGTTAAAAGGTGTGGTGATCGGAGCAACAGATGGAAATCGCACCCCGCTCTATGGAGCGAAATTAAAATTATTGACGAACGGTTCGACTGCCTCCACAGGGGAAGACGGTACCTTCGAACTTGTTTTACCGAAAGAACTGCCCGACACCTTGGTGGTAAAGGCCAACGGTTTTTTGCCAGATACGATTCCGGTTTCAAAAGATGATCGATTCATTTCGATGCAGATCACCCTTTACTCTGAAAAAATGTTACCGGAAGTGGTGATCGAGATGAAACGCCAGACACACAGTATCGCTCGGATGAAGACGCTACATGTGGAGGAGCTGACGTCGGGTGAATTAAGAAAAGCCGCTTGCTGTAACTTGTCAGAATCCTTTGAAACCAATGCGTCTGTGGATGTGAATATTACCGACGCAGTTTCGGGAGCTAAAAAGATCCAGCTTATGGGTTTAGATGGGGTTTATACCCAGATACAGATGGAAAACATTCCCTTTTTGCGTGGACTGGAAAGCTCCTTCGGCTTGACATCTATACCCGGAACATGGATCGAATCGATACAGATCACCAAGGGAACAGGAACAGTGGTGAATGGTTTTGAATCGATGGCGGGTCTGGTCAATCTGGAACTGAAAAAGCCTTCAGAAATGGAGCGTTTTTTCGTCAACGGATATGGCAACATCTTTGGTCGCGCCGAACTCAACCTGAATGCAGGTCAGATCATAAACAGCAAATGGAGCACGGGAACCTTGGCGCATGCTTCCGGAATGTTCGGGGAGATGGATAACAATGGGGATGGTTTCAGAGACACACCCAAAGGAAACACTTACGCATTCATGAATCGCTGGGCTTTTCAGGGCAAGAAAATGGAATCCCAATTTGGTGTTAATGCATACCGCGACGAAAAGTTGGGTGGTCAAACAGGATACGATTCGAAATTAACTTCGGATAAATATGGGGTCCATATTGATTCAAGACATGTAGACGTGTTCGCGAAAACAGGATTTTTTATGCGAAAACCATACAACTCTCTG
>CAIYQV010000217.1 GCA_903928365.1 uncultured Flavobacteriia bacterium | reverse complement strand
TAAAATGTGGATTTCCAATGCGCCATTTGCTGATATCGCTGTTGTTTGGGCAAAAGATGAGAGCGGACGTATACATGGAGTGGTGGTCGAGAGAGGAATGGAAGGATTCTCAACTCCAGAAATGCATGGCAAACTTTCTCTAAGAGCATCATCAACCGGAGAATTGATTTTTGTTGATGTTAAAGTTCCTAAGTCAAACATCCTTCCGGGAAGAACAGGCTTGGGAGCTCCGCTTAGCTGTTTGGATTCTGCACGTTTCGGTATTGCATGGGGTGCATTAGGCGCGGCTATGGATTGCTACGATCAAGCACTTCGCTATTCCAAAGAACGCACACAATTTGGTGTTCCGATCGGGGCTTTCCAATTGATCCAGAAGAAACTTGCTGAAATGATCACAGAGATCACGAAGGCACAGCTATTGACTTTCCGATTAGGTCAACTTCGCAATGAAGGCAAGGCTACTTCGGCACAAATATCTATGGCGAAGCGAAACAATGTAGAGATTGCTCTGAACATTGCACGTGAGGCACGCCAGATCCATGGTGGCATGGGAATCACAAGTGAGTATTCGATCATGCGTCACATGGCGAATCTCGAATCAGTGGTTACCTATGAAGGTACACATGACATTCACTTATTAATCACAGGTATGGATGTTACAGGAATTCCTGCTTTCACCAGAGAGATGCCAGATTTGAAATAATACATGTTTTTCATAAAGCAGAAAAGCAGTCTTTCCAGGCTGCTTTTTTTGTTGGGTGGAATGTTATCTTTGTATTATGCGCTTCAAAGTGTGGCTACATCTGTTTTCTGCTTGCTTTTTGCTTGGTTTCCCGACATTTCTAATAGGACAACAAAGTAAGGACTGGAAAGAACTAGCTGGATTAAAACAGACCATAAGGCAAAGCACCTACTACGATTCTGCCACCGTTTTTAAAAAAGGAAATAAAGCCATACAGATTGCCCGAAGATTAAAGGCGCCCTCGGAGGAAGCGATCATTCTTCAGTATTACGGCAATTTCTATTACTTTTCTGCCCAACCAGAACTAGCCAAAAAATATTACCTGCAATCCATTTCAAAGGCCAGGGAGACAGGCAATTATTCTTTAGTGAATTTGAATCAGATCCGTCTGGCATTTGTGCTTTCAGATGAAGACGCCTTTACAGCAGAAAAAAAATTCAAAAAACATCTAAAGACTGCTCTTACCAACGGATATAAGGAAAATGCTATTGAGATCTACAATGGTCTGGGCAATATTTATGATGTGCGACAGTTGAAAGACGAATCCATTGAATACTATTTCAAAGGATTGAAACTCGCTGAAGAGATCGGCGATAAGTATCGTCAATCTATGATCTTAAACAACATCGGACTAATTAAATTCTCAGGCGGTCAGGTAGAGGAGGCAGAAGCAGATTTCATTAAAGCTTTGGAGATCATCCAGGGAATGGATGAAGGCAGATTAAGGCTGAATTTAAATAACAATCTGGGACTCATCAGTAAAGAGTCGGGTAAATTAAAAGCATCTATCAAATACTACCAAAGCACTCTTAAAGAAGCAAAAAAACTTGGTTTTCCAACAGGAATCGGGGTAGCCTATCTCAATTTGGCAGATTCATACCTCAGTAGCCGTAATTTTAAAATGGCGAATGCCATGACCGATACTTCAATCCTTTTTCTAGAAAAAAATCATCAATGGAATTTCTTAGGAGTTGCCTATGGATTAAAAGCCTCCATTTACAGACAATCCGGTAATCTTCCCCTTGCCAGATCCACCTTACTCAAGGTGAAACTCTTGAATGAAACGTATCCCTTTCCTGAGAACATCCTTTATTATCTGAAAGAATTAGGCGATATTGAGGAAGCAAGCGGGAATATGAAAGAGGCATTGCGCCTAACTAAGGCATACCACCTGTATCAGGATAGTATTACGGACCTGGCGAATAAGGACAAACTCCTGCAAATGCAGATTCTCTATGGCAAGGATAAGATTGCGAACGAATTGCAGAACGAAAAGAATAAAAATACACTTCTCGTCAAAGAAAACGAACTGGAAAAAACCAAGATTCAATCCGTTATTTTTATTTCGATCTTAGTTACTCTCTTAACGCTACTCCTAGTCTTTAGCTGGGTCACATTGCAACGAAGACGCCATCAGAAACAGTTTACTCAAGACCTCATCGCGCATGTGGACGAGGAACGATCACGTATTTCAAAAGACCTGCATGATGATCTTGGACAGTCCTTGTCGATGATCAAATCACGTTTATCCTTGCACATTTCCGGTAAAACAAGTGACTTATCAGGGCTGAATGAAGCCATCAGCGAAGTGATCGACAAAACACGAAATATTTCTCATGAACTGCATCCTTCCATGATTTCAAAACTCGGTCTGGAACGGTCACTTGATTCATTGATTGAGCAAACTCAAGAACATACGGGATTGTTCTGCTCAATGGAAATAGAAACAGATCTACATTCTTTGAGTATGGACACGCAAGCTCAACTTTTCCGCATTTTACAAGAGTGTATCAACAACACCATTAAACACGCACAGGCGAGTGCACTGAAGATCAGTATCAGCGAGGGGTCAGAAGGCCTTGAACTACTCTATCAGGATAATGGAAAGGGGATCGGGGAACAGGTTAAATCCATTCAGGGTATCGGCTTACTCACAATTAAAGAACGTGTCGACAAGATCGGTGGCAAAGTGAATTTTCAATCAGGGAATGAAAAAGGATTTAAAATGAATGTGTTTTTAACCAAATCTATGAAGCCATGAGGATCGCTATTGCAGACGACCATCCAATCTTTCGCAGCGGACTGAGGTTTCTTCTGGAAACATCTTTCCCGGAACTCGAAATCATAGAATTCGAAAATGGATCGGCGGTTAGCGAATATTGCCTAGCAAATATTCCGGATATTGTCATCTTGGACATTGATATGCCCGCACCAAATGGTTTGGAAGTTTGCTCCGATCTGCGTAAGGCCAAGTGCGAAACGAAGATCATTATACTCACCATGTACAATGATCCGGAAATGCTTAAACTCGCTTTCTATAACGGTGCTGATGGATATGTTGTAAAAGACAACACATCGGAGGAACTCGTCGATTGCATCCACACGATTCTTAGTGGAAAATCATATCTTGCTAAAAGTATCAGAGAAAGCGAACCATACTTTGATACTTCGGATAACATCGCCGAACTTTTAGGCACTTTAACGCGAACTGAACTCAAAACCCTTAAACTGGTGAGTCAGAAACTTTCTTCCAAAGAAATTGCAGACCTCATGTTTGTTTCCGTTAAATCTGTAGAAAATTACCGCTCTCGGATCTGCAAGAAATTGAATCTGGATGCCAGAAACAACAGTTTATTGCTTTGGGTCCTGGACCACAAATCCATCATCGACGGAATTAAATAAAATTTCTTATATTTAAAACTGAGGGGGTGCCCCCTCAAAAAAAAGAACACGCATTGCCCTAATTTTGCATGCATTAAATCCACTCACTATGAAAGTGTCATTGCTATTGCTGTCGACAACATTCTTAACCATTACGTCGATCTTTTCACAAACCACTACCGCCTTCCGGGTGAATTACGATCAAGCGTTGTTTGATCTCCCGGGAAATGCGGTTGAAAGTTTAACTTCCGATCAATATGTATTTGCAGGAACGAACATGACCTTCCTTCCTATTTATGGTACGATTACCGAAGTGGACAATACTGGTACGCTTGTTTGGTCGAAACGGTACTATGATGGTTCCCTTGGATTTCAGATCAACGATATTAAAAAAGATGCTACGCTAAACGAGTACTATTTATGTGGAGGGAGTGAATCCAATGCGGGTGTATTCCTAAGAGTCGATGCCTCGGGAAACCTTGTTGTTTCGAAGAAGTTTTCCATCTCAGAGGCAGATGGGGCTTATCTTAACCGTGTTCAGAAAACATCCGATGGCGGTTACATCGCTGTAGGATATGTTACAGGTTATGATCCTGATGGTGCTGGTTCTGAGATTGATTTTGCACCTATTACTTACACAGATGCGAATGGCGATTCACAAACAGATCAGATCGCTTCACCATTGATCGTAAAGTTTGACGCCAGTGGAAACCACTCCTGGCATCGGGTATTCCGATATTATACAGGGGCATCTTTAAATCCGGCAACCGAACGCATTTATAATGATGCCTCCTTCAATGACGTAATCGAAACTGCTGACGGATACATTGCTGTAGGACAGTATGATGTGAATCAGCATCGCTCAGCAACCAACTCAGATGGTGACGATGCGACTCCAACAGACGCATTGGTGCTAAAAACAGATCTTTCAGGAAATATCACTTATCACAAGCAATATGATGCGGTAAGCTCAAACACTAGTCAAACAAGTAAAAGTCTCGCTGCCATCAACAAAACAAGTGCAGGTGTTCCCATCGCTGCCGGAAGCGACAATGGCCGTGAATGGATCATCAAGTTTGCTGGGACGGGAGGATGGTCTTCGACTTTCAGTCGCCTTTGGACCTATTCATCTTTCTTTGGAACTCCTGATCCCGTAGATATTTCACAGATCTATGAGGTTTCCGGGAGTACGGACCTCGTTACTATGTCCATGTATATCAAACCATTGTCGTTCGTTTTTGCCAATGCACTTCATCGGGTTTCTGCAAATGCACAAACCAATGTTTGGGGCAAATATTACACCTTCAGTCTTGCCACACTCCTTCCCAGGGGTAGCCAGACTTCTGATGGCGGATACCTGATGAGTTCCATGATAATGGGTGGGACAGATTACGATTACCATATAATAAAAACCGACCCAACAGGAACAACACCTACTTCCTGTGCACAAACATCTTTTACACCGAGTGCCGCTGTAGGAATAACGACAACAGCTGATCCCTACTACAATAGTTGGTCGGGTACAGTAGGTTCCCAATCACTAACTGTAACGGTAGCAGCCGTAACTCCAACATCAAGCATTCAATGCTCATTTAACCCTTGTACCACCCCTTCTATAACAACCCAACCTTCTAATGTGACCGTTTGCTCCACGGGAACAGCATCTTCCACCGTCAGCTCCACAGCTGGACCATACCAATGGCAATACAATAATGGAGGAAGCTGGCAGAATGTGACGAAT
>CAIYQV010000216.1 GCA_903928365.1 uncultured Flavobacteriia bacterium | reverse complement strand
GAAACGATTTTTGACATGTGTTCGATTTACGAAAAGGGAAACGGACTAATTCAATTTGCATAACAGATTCATTCATATTTTTTTTATTTCCTTTCAACTGGTTATATCCTTTTTGATCCGGCGTTTGAGATAAAAAAACACCGCTATGATCATCTACATTGTAAGTATCCTCATGCTTGGGTTCGCACTTTATCAGGCCATTGATGGTTATAAAACAAACCCAGCCATTCTCAAAGTCGCCTATCTATCAAGGCCCAAAGACTATTTTTACGCCCTTCTGCTCATTCTGGCAGTAATTGTACTTTTCATTGTTTTTTCGTCACTTGGATTAAACAGGATACTTTATATTTCCATTCCGCAACTGATCGGGGAATTCATCCGATTCGCAGGACTGATTGAACCAGTAAAGGCTACAACCGAGGCTCAGTCTGCTGGCAATGGCTCCAACGCTTTCTTCGCATTCTTTTTTACCGGTAATTTTATTTTCATTCTCCTTGCTGTTGGTGTGATGGTGTTCTGTCTTCCTTTCCTTGCATACGCGGAAGAACTGATCTATCGTTCCTATGTTTTTTCATTAAAAGAACGAATCATTTCTTCTTTAAAATTTGGATTCATGCACATGCTAGTGGGTGTTCCGCTCATTGCAGCACTCGTATTGTGTGTTTTTGGGTTCACACTATCCATCATTTACCTCAAAATTTATGACAGGGAGGTCGAAAAAATTGGCGAACCGGAAGACTTTTTTGAAGCATTGGACAATTGCAATCAACATGCTATTTATGCCGTTACTTCAATTCACTTTAAATACAATTTCATTCTTCTGAGTGTGGTAAGCTTAGTGTTTTTAAGCACTTAAATAAGTAAGCCATCAGCATGCATTTTACCCTTGAAACGTTTCAGGACCTGGATAAGAATTTTAATTTCTATTTTCTAATTAATCTAATAAGCCAGCTATTAAATTGAAATACACCATCCGCACAGCATACCACTTTGAATTGTTATATTTAGTTGAAATATGCGTGTATCTAACTTAATCATATAAAACTACAGACATTATGTCATCAAGTGAACTTTTTCAAACCCTTACCGAGATCAGCGATCGCATTTGTATTCATATGGCGCAAAGATTCATTCTAGAGGAAGAGGCACGACTTTTAATTCCCAAACAAAATTATGAGCGCATTTCACAATTAAGTGAGGAGATGAACCATCACCTATCTGAAATAAGAGCATTGCAATTGAATGTCATGGAACTCGCCATCGATGATAATGATCTTCATTCCATTTTATTAAGAAAAAACATAATGGAATCCAGCACGCTCTTGAATGGAAAAAAGTCAATGAACTTTCGATGTTATCCCGTGATCCCGGGCATGCTCTATGCCGGTGAGATTCCATCTTCAGTCATGGATGAAATGCTTCATCTGAAGCTGAACGAACTGGCACGACTTGGCGTCACAAAGATCATCAACCTCACCGAAGAAGGAGAGAAAAATTTCAAGGGCATTCCTCTTAGAGATTACGATGAAAACCTTAGAGATCTTAAAAACCAAAATGGAAAATCCATGGAGATGATCCGCTTAAGTATTCCTGATCTGGATATACCCTCTGTAGAACACATGAGAGATATTCAATCCACCATTCGAAACTTTTTATTCAATGGTGAAACGGTATATGTACATTGCTGGGGAGGCATAGGACGGACAGGGACCGTTATTGGGTGTTTTCTCATTGAGAACGGTATACTTACAACCAATAATGTATTAACCTATATTGAATTTCTGAAAAGAAATACAGAAATTCATGACAGGAATTCTCCTGAAACAGACGATCAATGCAATTTTATTTACTCATGGGAAAGATTATAAATTTAGCAGTTCTGGCAGTTCTAACATTATCGTTGACTATCGCTGCACCTAAGCATTACGGAAAATGCGGAGTCATGCCTTTAAAAGCCTACACCCAGAATATTCTCGGTAAAAATGTTGGCTATTACGTTGAATTCAAAAACGGATCAAAAAAATCTGTTGATGCCCTGGAATGGCAAGCTCGCTTCTACAATAATTTTGATGAACTAAAAGGAACCCGAACGGGTAACTGGAGTTCGGGGAATTTCATTTCTCCGATTGAACCCAATGCTACCACCAAGGATCTGGAAGGAGTATGGGTTGATGGAGCTACCAAAGTGTTCATTATCATTTCACGCGTTCATTTCACTGATGGAACGACCTGCAGCAAATGAAGACTTTATTGTACATAGCTTCCGGCCCCTACCGACCTGAATATGAAAGCCTGCCGTATGAGCGGATTATTTTAGTCGACCTTCGTCGTTTCAATCAACAACCTCCATTAG
>CAIYQV010000215.1 GCA_903928365.1 uncultured Flavobacteriia bacterium | reverse complement strand
TTCTTGAGCAAGACTATGGCCTGTTCAAATTCGCGGATTGTCTCCGGGGAGAAGTTGTTGGCTTTAGGATTGCCCCAATCATTGAGTTCTGTTGAATTGTTATCACGGATGAGTTGCTCTATTGAATCCGCAATGTATCCTAGTTTATACTGATCGTAGTTGAAGTATCCACCTGAAATTTTAGTTCTCCTTAATTTTCAATAAATATTAAAAAGGCATGAAAATATGTTAACTCAAATTAAAAATATATTGTTTAGTAAACCTCATAATGCTCATTATCTAGAACGATATTATAAATTTATTATAACACTAATTGAAGAAAATGTCAACGAAGGATACACCGAAAGACATCACATCTGCCCAAAAGCATCAGATTTATTTCCTGAATACTCAAATTTAAAATTAAATTCTTGGAATAAAATTCGACTTACGCCACGACAACATTTTATAGCACATTGGTTGTTATGGAAAGCCTACGGTGGCTCTCAACGATATGCGTTTCTTTGTATGGTAAGAGGGGTTAAGAACAAATATCAACAAGATAGAGTTAATGGATTAAACTCGAAAACATACGATAAATTGAAGAAAGAACAATACATATCAACGAGTGGCGAGAATAATTATTTCTTTCATCATAAATTTGTTGGGGAGAAAAATGGGTTTTATGGGAAGACTCATACCCAAGAATTTAAAGCGTATATCAGTAGTATTCATAAAAATAAAGTTGAGTCGGAAGAAACTAGAAAAAAGAAAAGCCAATCGAGATTTGGGAAAAAACACAACGACTCAGTTATACAAAAAATGAAGTCTCTTAAATGGTTTCACGATCCGATCACTGGAAAACAGTATAAGTCGGCAGACTGCCCTGATGGTTGTATTCCGGGAAGAAAATAGCAATGAATCATTCTACTCCGAAATGTCTTGCAATCGCTAATCCTACCCATTCAGCACCCAATGCCTGTTCATCCTCGCCGTCTGCTTCACAACCATCACGGATAGTGTCAGCCAGCGTCAAACATTCCCGCACAATCAACTCGGCAAATTTTCTCGAATCCAAATGATTAGTTTGATTGTTCCAACACTGTTTCTCAAATTCTCTAATTCGTTCGTTCATTCTCCAACTCCGAAATGTTCTTCAAAAATTTTCAACAGTAACTGACCATTAGGTGCATGACTCTGCTCTGCCGGAATAAGTGTAGCACATTCCCGCACAATCAACTCAGCGAACTTTTTCAAAAACAATCGTTCTTGTTCCTCGTGTGATTTATCCCAGTGTTCATTGCCAACATAGAAGTCACAGTGTTCAGCAAGTTCTTGGATTCGTTGGTTCATTTGTCTACCTTTTTGCTGTTTTGAAGGATACAAATGCTCTTGGCTTTTTTAGCAGTATTAGAATGCTTACAGCACCAATCCACATACTTAGTGCCAGCAGCACCTACATTGTGGTGTACACAGTCTTTACAATGCTTACTCATCATTCAACCCCGTAATTAAGTGTATACTAATATTATAGCACACTGGGAATTATTTGTCAATCGGAAGTTTTGGGAACTCGTTTCTTCAGGCCATTTAACCAATTAAGAACACTGTGATCAATTAGTGACTCGATCGATTCGTCTGCGTTTTCGAAGCCTTCTTTCATAGTTTCTTGAATTGCTGCTCTCAATGCGTCATGGTCTGGGTGAGTGGCAACTAATGCCTTTACCATGACCGATAGTGCTACAAATTGTGCTGCTGTTCGTTCATCCATAATTTAATTGTTTACCAACTGATTGAAATACGCTGATTACCCTTTTCATTCCAAGACCAAGAACAACCACATTCTTCAATTATGGGCAGAATCTTTTTGAGATTTTCCACACCTTCTGGTGTACCACTAAAACAGAATACAGAATCGGTCTGCTGCTCTGGACTGTAATGTGGTAGTGTATCAAAGTCCGCTTCGGTTACACCTTCTGGCAGAATTCGTTCATCTTTCTCATCGTCCCACTCACATTCCATTTCACAGTCCTGCTCATGATTGAACAGCACACGATCAAAATCAATATCCTGACCAGTGAATGGTCCTTGTTCGTGCTCACCGGGTAAACTTTCCCAGGCACAGGTTTGGCAACAGGGCAGGGCCCAGGCCACATACCAACCGTCGTTGGTCAGTCTCTCTTGTAATTGTCTAAATCCGTTCATATTAATTCCATTTCAAAGCAAAATATGTACCCCACCGATCTTTACCGCGTCTAAACTTTATGGTTAACCGATTATTAACCCGTTAATTTAAGCAATAACTGGTATTGCTCCCAGGCCTTTTGTAGAGCCGGGAATTTGGTTCTGAGATGCTGTTCACGCACTGTTCGATCCTGCTGGTTTTGAACCTGATTAATCCAGTTCTTTCCCATAACACTGTCCATGTATTGGATCCTTCTATATTCATCACTGTCCAAGAATTCTGAGATCGCAAGTAGTTCACCAAAGACCCGTTCACTTATGAGAATTTCCACAGCAGGCACAGTTTTTGTACGATGTACATCCTCGTTGGCATAAGGATCATATCGCCCGGTTACGGGTTGTCGTATCTGCATATTCGAGGGTCGAGCACGAGCATTAAATTTGTGTTCAAATCTTTGAACACAACTTGAACTTATTGGACGATTGTTTTTCATATTAACTCCATTTTAACACAAACCAAGTGTACTGCCGTTCATCAGTGAATCGGATACAAACGTTATTATTCATTTCCAACATATCAGAAACTTCATTGTAGCCCATTGGCGGAGGAGCCGTACGAATCATAACAGCACCATGATCATGTAATTCACTCTTGAAAAGGGATGATATGGTGTAGAAAGAGAGATCACGATAACGATTTTGAAAATTCTCTCTAATCCGTCTATACAGATCAGTTTGCCACTCTATGATCATACCCACCTCACGATTGAGTATTCAGTAATTGTTTAATTTCATTAGTCGCAGTCTCTACCGCCAAATTCCAATCCGGTGTGGACACAATGTCTGTGTCATTGATGTATCCACTGTATCCTCTAAGGTGACTTACACGATCCGCACACTCTTGAACTACTAGATCGGTAAAACGCTTAAAGGTCTCTTCGGTACACACATAGTATACTGTATCGCCAAAATCAGAACGGCCGATGCGGGCCTGCTGGACCAATTTACCAATCTGTTCGTTGATCATTTTGATCTCTGCGGATTCGGGCTTC
>CAIYQV010000214.1 GCA_903928365.1 uncultured Flavobacteriia bacterium | reverse complement strand
CTGAAAATAACTGTTCGGTAGATTCTGTTTCGTTCTTCCGTTGTGAACGTAGCGCACCCCTTCCTTTTTCCACTGTTCTAAAACATCACCTTTCGGAAAGCGATTGGCAATGGAGGAGATACCTGCCCACGTTACTGTTTTAGAGACCTTCGGATGCGCAGATCCTAAAAGTGCCGTAGCGCCTCCACGGGAATGACCAATCAGGTAGAGCAGTTTTCCTTCCGGGAAATGTTCCTCCAGCCATTGGATCACTGCTTCGAGATCTTCTTTCTCTTTGCGATACGAATTCATGGAAAATGCTTCCGGATCAGGAAAATCAATGCCATTGGTAACTGTTCCACCGTTGTGACTCACATTGTATTTGCAAAAAGCAAAGCCTCTGGAAACGAAAAAGTTTTCAACCAAATTCCAGCAACCCCAGTCTTTGTATCCCATGAATCCATGAAGGAAAAGGATCGTTTTACCATTGAATTCCGTAGGGACAGAAAGGTCGACGAGGCTTTCTCTACCTTCTGATCCGAGATAAACAGCATTTTTTATGAGTCGTGCATTGTTCATGATTCAAAGATACATACTGCCGACTGATCCATAGCGTTTCTTTATCTTTGGTCGTTCCGATAACCTCGAAAACATGAAGATCTCCGCATCGGTTTACAGTGATAAAAAACGTCCACTTCAAGAAGTGATCGAAGACCTAGTCCAACATCAGGTGGATCTGTTGCACATCGATTGCAATGATGATCCGAAGGTGTTTGAAGATATTCGTGACATTCGAACCTGGTGTGATCTTCCGATCGATCTGCATATCATCACAGCGCATCCTGAGAAATACTACGAACTTCTGCGGGCTAATCCAGTGGAATATGTCACGTTTCAATTTGAAGATCTGACTTCCGAACTAAAGATTCCCCAAGATATAACCGGAAGAAAAGGGCTGGCTATTATCACCCCAACACCGGTGGAGGTCTTTGAACAATATGCTGATTTTGATTTCATCCTCATCATGGCAACGATTCCAGGTCAAAGCGGCGGAGTGTTTGATAGTGTCAACTTCTCTAAGATCCGTCAGTTCAGAAAGCGATTCCCTAATAAATCGATCCATGTAGATGGAGGTGTGAATGGGGAAGTTTCTTTCATTTTGCGCAATATGGGCGTGAGCTCTTCGGTTTCAGGTTCCTACTTGTTCAATGCACCGAGTATCGGTCATGCGTTGATGAACCTAACTAAACGAACTATGGAGTCCCACTTTAAAGTCAAGGATTTTATGATCCCGCTGGAAGAATGTCCGGTAGTTAATCAGAAGGATCTTTCACTTCGTACTGCATTGACAACTATCGAAAATGGTAAGTTGGGATTCTGTTTGGTCACAGGTGAAGAAGATCGGTTTGCCGGAATAATTTCTTCAGCAGATATCCGACGAAGCCTATTGAATCAATTGGATAATTTGACGGAATTGAACGTAGTTGATATGCTCAATTTCAGTCCTGTAAGTATCGATGAAGAACAAAATGTGGTGGAATTATTACAGGTCATCAAACGTTGTAATTTTCCGGTGATGTATCTTCCGGTGTTAAAAAATAACGTAAAAGCGGCAGGAATTGTTAACTTTGTAAACCTTGTGAAAGGAGAACTATGATCATTCATTTAAAATCAACCGTCACTGCTCACGAAGCAAATCAACTGGCAGAAACACTGAAAGCGTTTCATGTTCAATCGGATGGTGTCCAAATCCTGATCACAGGTTCGGGTATCAAAGAATTGCCTTCTACTTTAGCAGACAAAGCAGATAATTATTGGGTTTTTCCAAATGATATCCAGCTGGCATCCAAAAAGTACCGTTCAGAAAAACGGACAGTAGATCTTGGGAATGTTAAGATAGGTGGCGCTACCCACAATACTGTACTCATAGGCGGGCCGTGTTCGGTAGAATCCGAAGAGCAGATCCGCACTTCTGCTCAATTGTTGACTTCCCTTGGATTGACAACACTGCGCGGAGGATGCTACAAACCGCGAACAAGCCCTTATTCATTTCAGGGTTTAGGACTGGAAGGATTGAAGCTGCTCGCTAAAATGCGTGAGGAATTTGGTTTAAAAGTGATTACCGAAGCACGCGATGCGACACATATTCAAGAGATCATAGATTACACAGATATCATTCAGGTAGGTGCAAAGGCCATGTATGATCAGGGGATTTTGCGTGCTTGCGCCAAAACAGATAAGCCCGTGTTGATTAAACGAGGTTTCGGAACGACCCTGCAAGAATTTGTGCAGGCCGCTGAATTTGTCATGTCTGGTGGGAATATGAATGTGGTGCTTTGTGAACGCGGATTGCGCACTTTTGAAACGGGAACACGATTTACGCTGGATCTATGCGGTGTGGCCTGGTTGCAGGAATATACTAATTTACCGATCATTCTGGATCCGTCTCACGCAATGGGGTATGCTTACGGTGTGCCTGCACTTGCTCGTGCGTGTGTGGCAATGGGAATCGATGGTTTGTTGATTGAAGCTCACCCGGATCCGAAAGTAGCCAAATCGGATGCATCGCAACAATTGGATCATGAACAGTTCAAGGCGCTCTATCAGTCATTGAAGCCAGTGGCAGAGAGCGTGGGATATAAGATCGTTTAAATGTATTTAGAACAAAATTTACGCGGATTGTGTGCAAAGAACGGCATTGATTTCAATGAGTTCTTAAATGATTTGGATACGGACAATGTCAGCGAACTGACTATTTTCGATCTGGAAGCAGTGTGTGAAGAATACAGTGTTGATCTGCTTTCTTTGTTGTTCAAACCCATGTTCCGAAACGATCTGTTTGCCAAGAAGATTGATAAAATAAAACTGCTCGTACTTGATGTAGATGGTGTGATGACCGATGCTGGCATGTACTACACAGAAAATGGTGATCAGATCAAGAAATACAATGCGAAGGATGGAATGGCGATCCAGCATCTGGTGAAATCTGGATTTCAGTTGGCGATCATTTCTTCAGGATACAAAGCTGAAATGGTGAAAGCGCGAGCCGAATTACTTGGTATTCAATTCTGCCACGTCGGTAGAGAACCAAAGCTAGAGATTCTTAAAAAGCATTGTGAGGAATTAAATATCAACTTAGAAAATGTGGCTATTATCGGCGATGACATCAATGATCTGGAAGTATTTAGAAAAGTTGGTTTTACGGCTTGTCCATCCGATGCGGTCTTGGTGATCAAGAGTCATGCAGATGTGATCTTGACAAAAAAAGGGGGGGAGGGTTGCGTTCGCGAATTCGTGGACGCCTATTTATTAAAACAACCACTTACTTAATTGCTGGAATGAAGATAGGTTTGATTAGAGAGGGGAAGAATCCACCGGATAAACGTGTGCCGTTGACGCCGGATCAATGTCAGTTTTTAAAAGAAAAATACAGTGATCTTGACATCATTGTTCAACCAAGTCAGGTGCGCGCCTACAAGGATGAAGAATATGCTGCAAAAGGAATTGAATTGAATGAGGATCTTTCCTCGTGCGATTTGATCATGGGAGTGAAGGAAGTAAATGTGGAAGATCTGATTTCAGAAAAGAAATTCATGTTTTTCTCTCACACAATCAAAAAACAAGCGCATAATCAGAAGTTGATGAGAGCTCTTCTTGACAAGCATGTTGAGATGATCGATTACGAAGTGTTGAAGGATGCGAAAAACAAGCGTATCATCGGATTTGGAAGATATGCCGGTGTCGTTGGGACATACAATGCTTTTTTGACCCTGGGATTGAAGGATGGAACCTATACCTTAAAGCCAGCTAACCAGTGCCACGACCGAAAGGAAATGGAAGCGGAGTTGAAAAAAGTCATTCTGCCCAAAGATCTGAAAATTGTTTCAACAGGTTTTGGCCGCGTTGGACATGGAGCACGAGAGATCATCGATTTGTTGCCAATTAAGGAAGTGACTCCTGAGGAGTTTATTGGTAAGTCTTTCGATTCACCGGTATTCACGCATCTCGAAGTGGAAGATTATTACGGTCGAAAAGATGGTTCTGTATTCAATAAGGCTGATTTCTATGCAAATCCTGAGAATTACATGTCTACCTTCGGAAGATTTATGTCGGAAGCAGATATGTACATTCCGTGTCATTTCTGGAGCAGCAGGTCTCCGTTTATAGTTACCCGTGAAGACATGATGAGTGCGGATCGCAGATTACGTGTTGTGGCGGATATTTCGTGTGATACAGAAGGACCGATTGCATGTACCGTGCGTGCTAGTAAAATTGCAGATCCGATCTACGGGTACAATCCAATCACCGGACTGGAAGATGATTTCCGTAAACCGGGAGTCATTGCTGTGATGGCGGTGGATAACTTGCCGTGCGAGCTTCCTAAAGACGCATCGGAGGATTTTGGCGATGAATTAATAAAACTAGTAATTCCATGTTTCATGGAGTCTGATCCTGACCGCATCATAGAACGTGCAACAGAAACGAAAAACGGCCATCTCATGAGTGATTTTGCCTACTTGCAGGATTATGCTAATGGAATGTTAGTCCACTAAGAATGGAAAAGGGGGATAAGAAGATCATTAAAGGATGGGTCATGTATGACTGGGCCAATTCCGTATACAACCTCGTGATATCTTCAGCCATATTTCCCATTTTCTACGATTATCAAACGAAGAAAGAATACGCCAAATCGATCGGGAAAACAGTGAGTGAACTGCAGGAAGGAGAAACTATTTTTGTAGATTTCTTCGGATGGAAACTTTCTTCGAGTGTTCTCTTTTCTTTTGTTTTGTCAGCTTCCTTTTTGGTCGTTTCCTTTTTGTCTCCTTTACTTTCCGGCGTAGCCGACTATACAGGTAGTAAAAAGAAATTCCTGCGCTTTTTCTGCTACATGGGTGCGCTAGCGTGTATGTCACTGTTCTTTTTCGATGCAGCACATATCGAATGGGGTTTGTTGTCTGTATTCCTGGCGAGTATAGGTTATTGGAATAGCTTGGTATTTTACAACTCGTTTTTACCTGAAATTGCTGAACCGGAAGATCACGACCGGATCTCTGCCAGAGG
>CAIYQV010000213.1 GCA_903928365.1 uncultured Flavobacteriia bacterium | reverse complement strand
CCATTGCGATCAGCGATCTTGGCAAAAGTATCTCCTGATTTAACGGAATAGTATTTTTTAACCGGTTCGGGTTCGGGTTTGACCTCCGGTTGCGTTTGAATAACGGGTTTGGATTCTCCGGTCTTGATCTTCAGGCGTTGACCAACATAAATATTGCTAGTGCGTAGCGCATTCCATTCCATGAGTTGTTCCTTGGTGACCTTGTATTTTGTAGCAATGGAAACCATCGTTTCACCCGACTTCACCTTGTGGTAAACATAGCTCTCAACGGAGGACGGCGTGCTAACACCTAAGGAATCTGTCACATGAATAGTATCGAGAATAACAGGGTCGGGCACAACGGGTTTTGGTGAAATAACAGTGGCAGAACCACCGTAGCTGCGTCGCTCCATCTGGAAAAGACTATCCTCGAGACTGACTAGCAATCCGATCTTTTCTAAGGGACCGGTGATGCATTGCCCGGGATTGGTTTTTGGAATGTAGGTCGTCTTGTAAACCGGATTAAGCGATTTGATGTCATCCACCGGCCAGTTGACCAATTTAGAAATGGTATTCATATGTACCCCGCCTGCCAGACACATGGTATCTAGTTGTGCGTAATGTACTTTAGGTTCCACAGGTGTGATATTGTGTTCTGCATGATAAGTCAGAAGGTAAGCCGCAGCAAGAAAATTCGGCACATAAGCTTGTGTTTCTGCAGGAAGATAAGGGCGCACTTCCCAATAGGTTGTCTTATTTCCTGATCTGCGAATGGCATGATTCACATTTCCTGGACCGGCATTGTATGCGGCAAGCGCCAGGTTCCATTCTCCATAAATGCCATACAGTTGTTTCAAATAACGGCAAGCTGCATCTGTGGCAAGCACTGGATCCATACGCTCATCCAAGTAGGAGTTCTCCTTTAGACCGAAGTAGATACCTGTTCTGTACATAAATTGCCATAATCCAAGTGCACCAGCATGCGATTTCACTTGTGGTCTTAAACCGCTTTCGATCACGGGCAGATATTTTAACTCAAGCGGCAATCCGTACTCAGAAAGCTTTTCCTCGAAAAGATCAAAGTATAAATTAGACCTGCCCAAAATAATCCGAGCAAAACTTCTGCGGCTTTTAACGAAAAACTTGATCGTGGAAAGTGTAGCTTGGTTGCACTCAAATTTGAAGGGGGTTGTTTCATTGAGTTTTCGCAGGTGCTCGCAAAATTGCTCATCCGTAAATTGCGGTATGTGATCCGGCTCATAATTCAAAGCCTTGATGATCGAGTCGTATTCGTTTTTATTGACATAATCTGCGTAAAACAGGCGCAAACTTTGTTCAACGGTATTTATGAAAGGATCCTTATGAAGTGTGTCTGATGGTCGAATCAAGTGTGCTGCTTTCTGCGCTTGAACAGCGTTCAGCGAAAGCAAAAAGAACAACACCAGTTTCAGAACCTTCATGCATCTTTTGAATTATTGATAAAAACAGATGCAATATCAAAGAGGTCTTTTTCTCCAAAAGACTTACCCATTAACTGTAAACCGAAGGGCATACCGTTAGAATGTTTACCAATTGGAAGAGAAATAGCCGGATGTCCTGTGAGATTGGCATGAACGGTAAAGATGTCCTGAAGATACATCTGGATTGGATCTTTCACCGAGTCAAGTCCAAAGGCAGTCGAAGGAGTCGAAGGGGTAAGTATCACGTCGTACTGACTCAAAATCTCTTCCGTTTTATCTCTCAAAACACGTCTCACCTTTTGCGCCTTGGTATAGTAGGCATCGTAATAGCCGTGCGAAAGAACAAAGGTTCCAGCCATAATGCGGCGTTTCACCTCCGGACCAAAGCCAATCGATCTGGATTTTTTGTATGTGTCTTCCACTCCTTTCGCATCAGGATAGCGATAACCATAATGGACACCATCGAATCGTGAAAGATTGGATGACGCTTCAGCGGTGGTCAATACATAGTATGTGGGAACCATTTGCTCAAGGTACGGAAAAGAAACGGTTTCTACTTCATGACCCAGGGCACGTAGCTTTTTAATCTGTTGATCCAGCGATGATCGGATTTCAGTATCCATACCATCTAATTCAAATGCTTCTTTGAGCACGGCTATCTTTAGACCTGCTTTTGGTCGGAAAGAACTGTATGAATCTACATTTTTGCTGGATGCTGTTGAATCGAAATCATCTTTACCCGCCATTACTTCGAGCAATAACGCAGCATCTTTCAAGTCGTTTGTAAATGGACCGATCTGATCGAATGAAGATGCATAAGCGATCAAACCATAACGGCTAATGCGTCCGTAAGTTGGTTTTAGACCAAACGTCCCAGTAAATGATGCCGGCTGGCGAATCGATCCACCTGTATCACTTCCTAGCGATGCGGTGCAAAGTCCTGCAGAAACAGCAACGGCTGAACCTCCAGAAGAACCTCCAGGTACCAGTGATTCATTCAGGTTGTTCTTAACAGGACCAAAAGCGGAATTTTCGTTTGAGCTTCCCATGGCAAACTCATCACAGTTCAAACGTCCGATAATAACGGCATCTTCATCTAACAAACGCTGCACGGCTGTTGCTGTGTAAAGGGATTCAAAACCGTCAAGGATCTTTGAAGATGCTGTGACCTTATGTCCTTTAAAGCACAAATTGTCTTTGAGTCCGATTACCATTCCAGCTAGTCGACCTGCTTGTCCATTCGCGCGTTTTTCGTCCACTTTGGCAGCTTGTTCCAAGGCGGATTCTTCGAAAACTTCCAGGAATGCATTCAGAGAACTCTTTTGCTGAATAGCAACCAAATAGCCTCTAACTACATCTACAACGGAAGAGCCCGAAGCAAGAGCGGATGTTACTTCAGCGAACGTTTTATACATGAATGAAGCAGGGGATTACTGATTCTTTTCTTCAGCTTTGGTTTCGCCTTCACCTTTGGAGGCATCTTTGAATTCTTTGATCCCTTTTCCCAAGCCTTTCATTAGTTCTGGAATCTTCTTTCCACCAAATAACAGTAGAACAACACAAAGAATCAGAATTATTTCAAATGCACCAAATTTTCCCATGGCTAATCTTATTACAAATCAGTTGCAAAAGTACGTAAATTAATGGAAAAGCTGTTCCGCACTAGGAGCAATATGTTAATTAAACAAAAAAGCCCTCATAAGAGGACTTGAGATAAAGTATAGTGGGGTAAACTAGAGTTTACGTGCTACTTCAACTTCTTCGAATGCTTCGATGATGTCACCGATCTGGATATCATTGAATTTGTCAATATTCAAACCACATTCGTAGTTGTTTTTCACTTCTTTCACGTCATCCTTGAATCGTTTCAAGGATCCCAGTAAACCTGTGTGAATTACGATACCATCACGAATGATACGTATTTTAGATGAACGCTTGATCAAGCCATCCAATACATAACATCCTGCGATCGTTCCAACCTTGGTGATGTCGAACGTTTCTCGTACCTCTGCGGAACCGGTAACAGATTCCTCGATGTCCGGAGAAAGCATTCCCTCCATGGCGGACTTGATTTCTTCGATCGCTTTGTAGATAACAGAGTACAAACGGATGTCGATCTGTTCATTTTCAGCAAGTTTACGTGCACTCAGTGAAGGTCGAACCTGGAATCCAATGATGATGGCGTCAGAGGCAGAAGCCAAGTTGACATCTGCTTCAGAGATCGCACCCACTCCTTTGTGTACAATGTTGACCTGAATTTCTTCGGTAGACAATCGCAGTAAGGAATCAGAAAGGGCTTCGATCGAACCATCCACGTCACCTTTAACGATTACATTCAATTCTTTGAAGTCACCAATCGCCAAACGACGTCCAATTTCATCAAGTGTAATATGTTTATTGGTTCGAAGACCTTGTTCACGGTAAAGTTGTTCACGTTTGGAAGCGATTGATTTTGCTTCACGCTCATCGTCCATGACATGGAACTTGTCCCCTGCGCTTGGCGCACCATTGATCCCAAGGATCGATACTGGTTGAGCCGGTCCTGCAATTTTCAGGTTGTGACCGTGTTCATCATGCATTGCTCTAACGCGTCCGTAGTTTCTACCTACAAGGATCACATCGCCTATGTTGAGTGTTCCTGCTTCAACAAGCATATTGGTGACATATCCTTTTCCTTTATCCAGTGAAGATTCGATCACCGTACCAAGGGCATTTTTCTCAGGGTTCGCTTTAAGGTCAAGCAACTCTGCCTCGAGCAACACTTTTTCAAGTAATGCATCGATGTTCAGGTTTTGTTTTGCTGAAATCTCTTGACATTGGTATTTTCCACCCCAATCTTCCACAAGGATATTCATCTGGGAAAGTTGTTCGCGAATTCTGTCCGCGCTTGCGCCCGGTTTATCGATCTTGTTGATGGCGAAGATCATCGGAACTCCTGCTGCTTGCGCGTGAGAGATAGCCTCTTTCGTCTGTGGCATGACATCATCATCCGCCGCAACAATAATGATTGCAACGTCCGTTACTTGAGCACCACGAGCACGCATCGCTGTAAAGGCTTCGTGACCAGGTGTATCCAGGAAGGTCATTTTGCGACCATCTTTGAGTGTAACGGAGTACGCTCCAATGTGCTGTGTGATTCCTCCTGCTTCACCTTCGGTTACATTCGCGTTTCGTATCTTATCCAGTAAGGAAGTTTTACCATGGTCAACGTGTCCCATCACTGTAATGATAGGCGGACGAGAAACCATATCCTCTTCGCGGTCCTCCACAACAGGGATTGCCTCCTGAACTTCTGCACTTACAAACTGCGTTTCGAATCCGAATTCATCTGCTACGATCTGAATGGTTTCCGCATCTAGTCGTTGGTTGATAGAGGCAAAAATACCGAGTGACATACAAGCCGAAATGACCTGTGTTGGTGTCACATTCATCATGGAAGCCAATTCTGAAACGGTAACGAATTCCGTCAGCTTCAGGATTTTTTCTTCCAATTCGGCCATCTCCATCTCTTCCTGACGACGTTGCGCTACGAAATCACGTTTCGCACGACGATTCTTGGAGGCTTTGGATTTACCACCTTGATTGGAAAGACGAGCAAGGGTTTCCTTAATTTCTTTTTGAATATCACGTTCAGTGATTTCAGGTTTATCAACTCTAGGAGCTCCTTTCTTGACATTTTTGTTTGCGTCTGAGCCAGAGCCTGAACCGCTGGTGTTGATGTCGATCTTCTTAATGCGCTTGCGCTTTCTACGTGCTTCGCTAGCGGCGTCTTCACCTGGTTTTCCCGAAGTTTTTGGTTTCTCTACTGGAAGCTCGATCTTACCCAGGACGGTCGGCCCTGAAAGAACCTGACGTTCCACTCGGATGGTTTCGATTTCCTCTTTAACGGGTTCTTCTGCGACTGGTTGAACAACTTCTTTTTCCGGAGCTTTTTCTTCAACAACTTTTTCTTCCGGAGCCTTCGCTGGTTCTGCTTCTTTCTTCTCAGGACGAGTTTTAGTGTTCAGGCTATCTAGGTCGATCTTACCAACAACTTGCACCTTTACATCTCCTTCTCGTTCTGGTTTAACAGTGACAACTTCTTCTTTCTTAGGTTCCTCAGAAACAATTCGTTTGATCTCTTCAACGTTGATCGGCTCTGATTCTTCTTCTTCCTCCTCTTTCTCAGGCTGAGTATTTTCTGTTTTAGAATCTTTCAACGTGATCGTTTCACGACGCTCACGTTTATTTCCTGAGAATTTGGATTGTTCTTTCAGAGTCTGATCAGCAGCGAATTCCTTTTGAAGGATTTCGTAGTGCTCCGGTTCAAGCTTGGTATTTGGATTTACCTCGATCTTGACGCCCTTCGACTCGAGAAACTCTATAAGTGTAGAGATCCCGACGTTGAGCTCACCGGCTGCTTTTCCTAATCTTATTGGTTTTCCGGCCATAAATTATGTTCCTCCTTTTCGCTGTTAGTCAATTATTTATTCGAATTCTGCACGCAGAATTTTAAATACTTCTTCAATGGTTTCTTGCTCAAGATCTGTACGTTGAACCAGGTCATCAACACTGATCTCAAGAACGGATTTAGCTGTATCACATCCGATCGCTTTCAATTCATCGATGATCCATCCGTCGATTTCATCAGCGAATTCTTCCAGATCCACGTCTTCTACGTCTACTTCACCTTCACGGTAAACATCCAATTCGTATCCACTCAGTTTTCCAGCTAATTTAATGTTGTGCCCTCCTTTACCAATCGCAAGGGATACTTGGTCTGGCTTCAGGAATACTTTCGCACGCTTGTCCTCTTCGCTGATCTCAATCGAGGAAATCTTTGCCGGGGATAATGCACGTTGGATCAACAATTGGGAATTATTCGTAAAGTTGATTACGTCAATGTTTTCGTTGCGCAATTCACGAACGATACCATGAATACGGGAACCTTTCATACCCACACATGCTCCTACCGGATCAATGCGGTCATCGTAAGATTCAACAGCCACTTTTGCTCTTTCTCCTGGTTCGCGAACGATGCGTTTGATAGTGATCAGACCGTCAAATACTTCCGGAACTTCCAGTTCGAACAAACGCTCAAGGAATTCAGGAGCCGTTCTTGACAAGATGATCACCGGCGAACTATTACGCATATCTACTTTGGAAACTACTGCACGAACAGCTTCTCCTTTTTTGAAGTAATCGGATGGGATCTGTTCTGATTTAGGCAAGATCAATTCATTACCTTCATCATCGATAACCATGATCTCTTTCTTCCAAACCTGGTAAACTTCACCTGTAACGATTTCACCCACACGCTCCTTGTATTTTTTGTACAAGTGGTCTTTCTCCAGTTCCATAATACGGGAGATCAGATTCTGACGTAAAGAAAGAATATTACGACGGCCGAAATCAGCAAATCTGAATTCTTCCGTTACCTCTTCACCGATTTCAAAGTCAGGCTCGATCTTGATCGCATCTGAATAAGCGATCTCAGTATTCGGGTCTTCCACTTCGCCGTCATCCACAATCTCTTTGTTAAGGAAGATCTGCACGTCTCCTTTGTCGATATTAACAATGATGTCGATGTGTTCGTCGGTATTGAATTTTTTCTTCAACATTGCACGGAATACGTCTTCCAACACATGCTGCATCGTTTGCTTGTCGATGCTTTTCAATTCTTTGAATTCCGAAAACGATTCAACTAATTCAAGGCTGTTCATGTTTACCTATTTAAATGAAATTACAATTTTTGTTTCCTTTATTTGGTTCATTGGGAACACATGTTGTTCCACAATAAGTTCTTTCTTTTTCTTCCCTTCGATCTTTTCCTTACGGCTAGTTTCAAGGGTAAGTTCTTTTTCGCTCGCAGCTACAAGCAATCCTTCCTGTTTTTTTCCGTCGTTAGTAACTACTTTCACTTCACGGCCAATATTCTTCATGTATTGCGGTAAAACTCGCAACGGCTTATCCAATCCTGCAGAAGATACGTGCAATTCAAAATCTTCGGACTCACGATCCAGGTTGTGCTCGATATTTCTGGAAACAGACATGCATTCGTTGATAGAAACATATCCTTCTGCTTTGTCCAGCTCAACATGGATCACATTCTTAGCAGAAATAGTCATATCCACAATGAACAAACCACAATTGAGTTCGTTCATGCGTTCTTCTGCCAATTCTGTTATCTTTTTCTTACTGATCATGAGTTACAAAAAGAGGGGACTTTCGTCCCCTCATTCTCTCTAATTCATAAAATTGTGATGCAAATATACGTACTTTTTCCAAAAAACAAAATCCAGTGATGATGTTTCTGTGAAGTGTATGTAAAATAATTGCCAATTTTGACAAAAATGGAAATGTTAATTGAAGTCGGGCCACATCTTATTTCATCGCAGATTTTGGAGCGAAAATTCGTGTGTGATCTCAACGCATGTAAGGGTGCTTGTTGTGTGGAAGGAAATTCCGGTGCGCCACTTCAACTGGACGAGATCGACCCCATAGAAGATCAGCTCGAACAAATTGAGCCATACATGCGCGAGGAAGGAAAGCGTGCCGTTGAGGAATCAGGTGTTTTTTATATGGATGAAGATAATGAGCCTGTTACAACGCTGGTCAACGGGGCCGAATGTGCCTTTGTCTATTTTGACGAGAAGGGCATCACTAAATGCTCCATTGAAACTGCGTATCGCGAGGGAAATATTGATTTCAATAAACCACAATCTTGTCATTTATACCCGATACGGGTCAAAAAACTCCATGACAAACAGGTGCTTACCTATGAAGAATGGGATATCTGTGCTCCGGCCTGCGCCTGTGGTGAGCAACTAGACGTGCCGGTATACAAATTTCTTCAAGAACCGATAAAGAGGGTGTTTGGGGAGCAATTCTTTCAAAAACTTTCATTGGTCGCTGACAATTGGAAAAACTCCGCGGAGTAAAATCAAAAGAGCCGCGAACGCGACTCTATGATGATTAAAATTTCAATGCCAATCGCAATAAATAATTTCTTCCGGCCTGCGGATAGAAGAAGTTTTCGGTGATTCGCTGCCCTCCATAAATATAGCCCCACGTGTAACCGTTGTTCTCGTAATGGTGGTTCAGAATGTTGTTTGCGGCAATACCAAATTTCAATTCGCTTGTTCCTTTCGTTTTGATCGTGTAACTGATCATCAGGTTGGAAAGCGAATAAGCATTCAATTTACGGTTATCACTCGAGGTATTATCAAGGTATTGTTTGCCGACATATTTATTGAGCAAATTGATCTCCAATCCTTTGATCGGTTGGTAACCAATCCCCACAGAACCAATAATGCTTGGCGAAAAAGCAATATCCGTGTTGGAGTGCATTACGATTGTCTGGATCATATTCCCATTCGCATCGTAGTTGTCGTAATTGTCAATGTATTCATTGAATTCTTTGATTTTATTCTGGCTCAACGTAAGATTGATCGTTATGCTCCATTTTTTTGTGAGCATGTAACCGGATTCAACCTCTAATCCGCTACGGTAACTCTTTGCCACATTCGTTCGGATGTAGTTTCCCACATCGTTTATCTCACCCGTCAAAATGAGTTGGTTGTTGTAATTCATTACATACATATTTGTGTTCACGAAAAGCTTTCCCGAACGAAAGCGATGTCCGGCTTCCACATTCGTTAAATGTTCCGCTTTCGGTGCACTCGTAGCAGAACTCTGAACGAAATCGTCACGCACCGGTTCGCGGTTGGCAACAGCCACGGAGGCATAGAGGTTGTTTTTGGAGTTGATGTCATACATCAAACCTGCTTTTGGATTGAAAAAGGTAAAATCTACCGAACGGGACGAGGGTTTGATATTCGTGAAATATTCCACTGCCGCTAGGTAGCGATAGTTGATCTGTCGTACTTGAAGATCCAGGTAAAAATTGAATTTCTTCCACTGATAATTTGATTTCAGGAAGCCGTTCACTTCCAACTTTTGAGCACTATTGTCATAATAATGCTGATCAATCTCACTTTGTGACGCATTCCTTGCCCAAACGATCTCGCCAAAATGGCCTCCATCATAGTAATTCCAGGCACCTCCGCCTACGATCTTCAAACCCTTTTCACCTTGATACGAGAAGGTTAGAATGCTTCCATAAAAAATATTGTCCAACCAGCGTCGACGAATGATATCCGTGGTAGTTACAGAGTCTGATCCCACGTAAATGGTATTCAAACCGTAGTAGGATAGCGCTTCATTTTCTCTGTACTGTTCGTAATAACCTTTTCCTCGGGTAAGGTGACCTGTTAAATTCATCGTCAGTTTGGGATGAAGGTTCTGCGTATAATGCAGCTGGTAGTGGTCCTGTTGGTAATTATCCGATTCATTTTTATAGGTGTAATAGTTATAGGTTCTTGGGTCTGAATGAAACAGATTGACAGAATCTTGAGCGGTTTCATACATCCCGCTGGGATAGTAATTATTGTAAAAATGGGCTGTAAGGCTATCTGTATTCCCATTCAGTTTTGCTTCAGGGATTCCCCACCATGCCTGATACGTTTTTTCCACGCCGCTGAAAATATTTGCTTTTAATACGGCATTTTTGCCGACATAAGCACCCGAAAGATAAAAGGCTTTCAAATTGGAAGAGGCACGATCGATGAAGCCATCCGAACCAATTTTAGAAAGGCGCACATCCAAGGAAAATTTATCACGGATCAAACCTGTTCCTGCTTTTACTGTGGTTTTCAGGGTATTGAACGAACCATATGAATTATCGGATTCTGCATAAGCATCTTTGGTAATGTTGTCTGTTTTGATGTTGATACTGGATCCAAAAGCGGCCGCGCCATTTGTGGAAGTTCCAACCCCACGCTGAACCTGGATATTATCTGTGGAAGAAGCAAAATCTGGCATGTTAACCCAATACACTCCGTGCGATTCGCTGTCGTTGAGCGGCACACCATTTACCGTTACATTCGTTCGAGTTGGATCCACACCCCGTATGCGGATGCCGGTATACCCAACTCCTGCACCAGCATCGGATGTAACAACTGTTGAAGGTGTTCCCTCCAGTAAATAGGGAAGATCCTGACCGTAATTCAACTTTTTAATCTGTTTAGTATCCAGATTCGTGTAGGTGGTTGGCGTTTTATCAGTGGCTCTTACGGCAGAAACCTGCACTTCCTCGATGGTCACAGCCGAACGATTCATAGAAATGGTGAGTTGGACATCCTTGTCTGCTAAAACAACATTTTCTATGTAATCTTCGAAGCCTGAGCGTTTGAAATGAAGCAAGTAGGTTCCATTTGTGAGTTTGGCAAAGACAAATTCACCTGTCGAATTACTCGTGGTTTTATAATACGTTTCAGGGATGCTTATACTCACATCTGAAAGCGGACTTCCATCCGAGGCAATCACTTTGCCTTGTATGGAACGCTGAGCATGAAGCGATACCAGAGTGAATAAAAAAACACTGAGTACTGAAATTCTTGTTTTCATTTTTAAAAATAAAACAAGAACAAGGGGCTAATTCTTGATAATGAATAATTAGCTTTCTTGTCATCTTCCCGCCGCAGGTACTAACCTGATCCGGTTCAATGGGTATGATCTCAGTCCGTAATGGACACCCCTTAGAGACGGGACAAAAATACTACTTTTTAAAAAAGGGAAATAATTCTTCGATTATTTGAATGCAATGATCCTTTCGATCTTTCTCGCTTCCTTCAATGATGGTAAAGGGCCTGTTCAAAAGCTTAAGCTCCTTTTGATAGCGTTCAAAAAGGTCATTTCGATCATTGGGGTTTTCCCTCAACGGATCTGGTTCCCAGGGGATGTCAGGCCGACACAAAAAATAATGATCGAAGCGTTGTTCTAAATAGCATTTTTGGATTAAGGGGCTAATCTTTTTAAACTTTACCTCCGACCAGATCTTCATGACTGTCATCTCCGTATCGCAAAGGAGTGACGTATCTAAGTTGTCCCATGCATCCACTTGTCCCTGAGCGATGAGGTCCAGATCCGAAAAACAGTAAGAACCATTACTGGACTCAAGAAAAATTCGGGCGAACTCAGGTGCAACAGGTAACTGAAAATGAAGTCCAAGTTGCTGACTCAGTGTCGTTTTTCCACTGCTTTCGGGTCCGGTAATAGCAATACGGATCATGGACGCGCGAACGTTTTTTTCCAGTTGAAATATCCGTAAAACGCAATGATCGTGTACAAAAGGTAGAGTAAGCCGGACAATTCTAATCCTCTGTTTACGTACAGAAATGTAGCAACAAGATCGATTACGATCCAGTAAAACCAGTTTTCAAGGACTTTTTTAGTAATCATGTAGGTAGCGATCAAACTGAAGATCGTGGTAAAGGCATCCAGAAAAGGTTGGGCCTGATCTGTATAGATATTGAAAAAGATACCGGTAAGAATTGTTACGATCAACCCGGCACTGATAATGAATACGTGGGTTTTATTTGACCATTGAATGATGCCTTCTTTGGGTTCGTCATCCGCATCAGACCATTCATACCATCCGTAGATAGCCATGGCTACATAAAAAACCTGCAGTCCGGTTTCCAGATAGAGTTTTCCATAATAACAGATGAAGATGTAAATGGCCGAACTGATGGTTGCAAAAAGCCATCCCCACTGATTTTTAAGAGAAATGAGAGCGACATAAATCAAAGCGCAAATGACGGCTACATATTCCATTAGATTAGTCGCCCCAAGTCCGGTGAGTAAATGTTTCAGTTGTTCCATTTCGATTCCAAAATTCGTGAAAAAGTGAATGCAAATTCACGATAATAGCTCTGCAAATAGTAAACCTTTTAATTTGCCTACCTTTGCATCAATGAGATTTAGTGAGTTGGGTTTAACGGATGCGATCCTCGAGGCGATCGATCACATGGGTTTTGAAAAAGCAACCCCCATTCAGGAAATGGCTATTCCGCATATCCTGGAAGGACGTGACCTGATTGCATGTGCACAGACCGGCACCGGAAAAACAGCTGCATTTATTTTACCGATCTTACATAAAATATCAGGTAAGGAAGACACATCGATCAACACGTTGATCGTAGTGCCAACGAGAGAGTTGGCCATGCAGATCGATCAGGAAATTCAGGGGTTATCGTATTTTCTTTCCGTGAGTTCATTGGCGCTCTATGGTGGTGGATCAGGTCGCGATTGGGACGATCAACGCGCACAACTAACAGAGGGCGTAGACATTCTTGTTGCTACCCCAGGAAAATTGATCTCGCACATTGCTCAGGGTTATGTGGACTTCTCACAGTTGAAGCATTTGGTGTTGGATGAGGCGGATAAAATGCTCGACATGGGCTTTTCGGATGATATTTTGCGCATCATCGCCGAATTGCCCAAACAACGTCAGACACTCATGTTCAGCGCAACCATGCCAAACAAGATCAGAGAACTGGCAAAAAGGATTATGGTTGAACCAGCGGAAGTGGCACTTTCCATTTCAAAGCCGGCGGCAGGGGTTACGCAACGTGTTGCACTCACCTATGACAATCAAAAGATACCGATGATCACCCACTTATTGAAGGAAAGGGAAGATTATACAAGTATTATCATATTTACATCCTCCAAGAGTCGTGTATCAGAGATCGTTCACGCCTTGCGGAAAAGCGGCTTTAAATCCTATGGATTCTCCTCAAATCTGGAGCAGGATCAACGGGAAGAATTAATCAGAGGTTTCCGTTCGCGCAGGATAAGAATACTTGTAGCAACGGATGTGATGAGTCGCGGGATCGATATTAAAGAGATCAATATGGTCATCAATTTCGATACGCCCTTTGATGCAGAAGATTACGTCCATCGGGTTGGTCGAACGGCAAGAGCGAATACGAAAGGTGAGGCAGTTACGCTTGTCAACGAAAAGGACATGCGTAAAATGGCCGAAATTGAACGACTCATTGAAAGTGAGGTTCCAAGAATACCGCTCCCAGAGGAATTGGGGCCTGCGCCTGAGTGGGTTCTGGCTCCCAAACAGGGTAAAAAACGACCTTTCAAAAAGAAGCGCAAGCCTTTTCGGAACGACGCGAAGTAAATTCTACATAAAGCCATCTGCAGGTCGATAACACAAGCCTGTTCTTTTTCTCAAATCCGTATATTTACCATGCGGCATGAAAGAAACCTCATTCATAGATCAAAACAAAGCCAAATGGGCGAAGTTTGAAAAGCTTTACGCTTCGGGGGAAGAAGATCCGGAGCAGTTAGCCGATCTTTATATGGATTTGACAAATGACCTTGGTTATGCGCAAACGTTCTACAAGCGCCGAACGGTCAGAGTTTATTTGAATCAGCTTTCTCAGAAGATTTTTTCAGGTGTCCACAAACACAAACGCGAGCCCTTGAAAAGATTTCTGGATGTTTGGAAAGTTTCTCTGCCGCTTGAAGTATATCGATCCCGAAAAAACTTGCTTTTCGCGTTCATCTGTTTTTTGGTTTATGCCGCAATAGGGGCGTTCAGCACCCATGTAGACCATGATTTTCCCAGGATGATCCTTGGCGATGGATATGTTGATATGACCCTCGAAAACATTAAAAAAGGAAACCCTTTGAAAGTCTATGAAACGGATGATCAAATGGGGATGTTCCTAATCATAACCACGAACAACTTAAAAGTTTCCTTTCTGACCTTTTTTGCCGGGTTTTTTCTGACTATTGGAACACAGATCCTCTTATTTTCGAATGGTGTTATGTTGGGATCCTTTCAGTATTTTTTTCACCTGAAAGGCCTGCTTCTCACAAGTTTTTTGGGAATCTGGATCCATGGAGCTTTTGAGATTTCCTCTATCGTGATAGCCGGCGGTGCAGGCATTACGGCCGGAAGCGGATTGTTGTTCCCTGGTTCGTATACCCGAATGCAATCCTTGCGGATATCGGCCAAAAGAGGAATGAAACTCATGCTGAGCCTCGTTCCATTTATCATAATGGCGGGCTTTCTGGAAAGCTTTGTTACACATAATTATAACATGCTTCCGGATTGGTCCAAATGGGCATTGATCCTTTTCTCGTTTGCGTTGATACT
>CAIYQV010000212.1 GCA_903928365.1 uncultured Flavobacteriia bacterium | reverse complement strand
GCTATGCGTTTACCGAAGACAACCAACAAATTGTCAACCATGGTATTCACGCGTTTTTGGGCGTTTGCAGAAAAATACTTCTCCACAAAAGCTTTACCCAGTAATTCTCCAAAATCCTTGTTAGTTATTTCATCAATCGCACGCTCGTTAATGGGCTTCATCTCGCTTTTTCCACTCAATGTTTTTCCATAGAAATTGAAATTCTCATTCACGAAACGTTCGGACAAATTACCTGCATAGTGACGTAGTGTCTTCCAGGTAAGGTAATCTTTCCAGATAGCAATATCTTCTTTTTCAAAGAGTTCGGAAGTTTTTTTGATGAAATTCGGTTGAGATACTACGATTGAATCAAAAGATAAACTGCCCACAGAACTTAAGTAATCTTCGAAATCCAGTTTACCAAATAGCTTAGAAGCTTCGTCCAATGATTTCTTATTGTACGTATTTTCAGGAACACGCAGTTCGGCAGGAGACATCATTGCTTCAGCTAACTTTGTTTCAAAAGCCATCACACTTTCGGCCTTTTTCAAGGATTCTGTTTCGGTGTACCCAATCAGTTTGAACATGTTACCTACATGCGCTTTGTATTTTTCCCGAATTTCCTTTTTGTTTTCAGCCAGGTAATAATCCCTGTTTGGCAATCCGATACCGGCCTGACCCAAATAGGTGATATTCTTCTCGACATTTTTGAGATCCTGTCCTACACCAAAATTGAAAAGACTATTGATGCCATAAACGTGCTGCTCGGCAATCAATGACATCACTTCACCTTTGGATTTGAGGTTTTTAATTTTGTCCAAATCCGCCTGTATGGGAGAGAGGTCGAGCTGATTTCGTTTCTCCATGTTGGTGTATGATGCGAAATACCTTCCAAGAATGTAAGCATCCGATCCTTTTTCAGCGGTTGAGTTCGATTTTAAACCTTCCAGGATTTCAGTCAGTTTGCGCTTGTTGTTGTTCTCAAGTTCATTGAAGCTTCCCCATCGTGACTCCGATGCAGGTATGGGATTGTTTTTAATCCAAGTTCCATTAGAGAATTGGAAGAAGTCTTCTTCAGGGCGAATGGTATTGTCCAGGTATCCAAGATCGATCGTTCCAAGATCCTTAACAACCGGTTTTTCTGTTGGAGCAAAACTTTCAGTAGGAATAGGTTTTTCTGTTGATTTACAAGAATATAAGATGGTGGAGATAATCGCTCCGGAAAAAATGATTTTCGTTTTCATACAGTGTTAGTTTTTGAGCATTTCAGTATGTGGGATTCCATCTTCCAGGTAGTGCTTTCCTGTATCTTGGTATCCATGTTTTTCGTAGTAATTTTTTAAATGTGTTTGTGCAGACAGGCGAATAGGTGTGTTTCCTCCAAATTCCTCAAAAACAAATCGGTGAGCCTCATCCATTAGTTTGTGTCCAAGACCGGCATTTCTCACATCTGCTGATGTCACCACGCGACCAATGGAAACTTCATGATAGCTCAATCCTGCAGGCAAAATTCGCAGAGTAGCAACGATGTTACCTTGACCATTCCTGCCTATGAGATGATATGCTTTTTTGTCTTTTCCATCCAGTTCCTGGTACGGACAGTTTTGTTCCACCACAAAAACAGCAATACGCAAGACAATGAGATCGTGAAACTCACTCACGCTCAATTCGCTGTAATGTTTTATTTGCCAGGATACGATCATGTTTGGATAACCCCTACGTTATATGGTTTCTCAGCCTTTTTGTGATTCGCCATTTCAATACCAATTGAGATCACCTCACGAGTTTTAGCTGGGTCTATAATAGCATCTATCCAAAGTCTGCTTGCGGCATAGTATGGGGAGATTTGCTCGTCGTAGCGACTTTTGATCGAGTCGTACAATTCTTTTTCGCGTTCAGGTGTTATTTCTT
>CAIYQV010000211.1 GCA_903928365.1 uncultured Flavobacteriia bacterium | reverse complement strand
TCCTAACAGCAGATGACATCAAACGTGCGCGCCAATTGGTTCGTGAGATCTACCTGGATGAAAAAGTAGAAAATTACATCGTTGACCTTGTTTATGCCACACGAACACCTGATGCCTATGGATTGGGCTTCTTGTCGCCGATGATCAGTTTTGGTTGTTCTCCAAGGGCAAGTATCAATCTGGCGATCGCTTCGAAAGCATATGCCTTTTTACAAGGAAGAGCATTCGTGACTCCGGAAGATGTGAGAGCCATTGCACAAGATGTTATGTGTCACCGAATCGGGCTTACTTATGAAGCAGAAGTCGAGGAAATGACTGTTTCGGATGTCTTGAATAAAATCCTGAATCGCGTCGAAGTACCTTAATCGCTGGTCATGGATCGGAATGAACTTTTGCGAAAAATCAAAACCCTGGAGATACAGTCTAAAGGATTGTCCAGACATTTGTTTTCGGGCGAATACCACTCCGCATTCAAGGGTCGAGGAATGACCTTCAGCGAAGTCAGAGAATACCAGCATGGCGACGATGTCCGCACGATAGACTGGAATGTTACTGCACGGACCAGAAGTCCTCACGTCAAAGTGTTTGAAGAGGAACGCGAACTCACAATTGTTTTATTGATTGACCTGTCGGATTCTATGAATTTTGGTTCTGATGTAAAAACTAAAAAAGATCAGGCACTTGAAATAGCAGCCACATTAGCATTTTCTGCAATTGCCAACAATGACAAAGTAGGAGCCGTTTTCTTTACGGATGAAGTCGAGAAATATATAGCGCCAGAAAAAGGGCGCAAACACATCCTTCACATACTTACATCCGCACTTCAATTCAAACCAGCAGGAAAAACAACCAGTATCAGAAACGCCCTGCAATTTCTAGATCGAACTCAAAAGAAACGTTCCGTCTGTTTTCTCATCTCTGATTTCACGACCGATGAAGAATACCTGGATGCTTTTCAAAGAGTGAGAAAGAAACATGATACGATTGCCTTACATCTGAAAGATCTATTTGAATACACTTTACCAAAAAGAGGTTTATTTCAATTTTTCAATGCAGAAAACTCCGCTAAAACCTGGGTAAATGCAGGAGATTCAAACGTTAGGAAAACGTTACAAGAACTAGAATCTGCCAAAGAATTGTTGTTGTCTCAAAAAATGTCTCGCGCTGGCGTTGATCTGGTTTCTTTTAATACGCGAGAAGAAATACACCTACCCTTAATGCGTTTGTTTAAAAATCGCTCATGAAAATACCTGTAGCGATCGTCATTCTTGTTCTGATTATGTCAGGAAACTCCATGACACAGGTGACCCATGCTTCGATTTCCCAACAGGAAATTACCATTGGGGAACGGGTAACACTGAGCTATAGTTTACCGGTGAAATTTACAGAGCCCGTTCTATTCGATCCGGCCGAACGATTTATTCCTGCCAAAAGATCAGGCAGCACAGGTATAAATGAAGAAGTTCCTATTGAAACAATTGAAGTATTAACGCCTTTTAAAGACACGATCATCGATAGTGAAGGAGGCCCGCTATGGACGGGTTATTATGAGATCACTGTTTGGGACTCAGGCAGTTTTATTCTTCCAGGGCCAATGATCGCTTTAGGGAAAGAAAAATTACAATTTCCAAGTGTCAGCCTTACGGGAAAACTGAGTCCGATCATCCAAGGAATCGACACCTACGACATCAAGGAGTCATTTACTGAATTACCTGCTCAGACATGGAAAGAGCAACTGACATCGTTTTTTTCAAACTATGGTTGGATAGTGATTCTTATGGTCATCACACTGATCGGATGGTTGTATTTCCGAAAACGTCGAAAGGGGTCCGTAGACCAGCAGGAACTCACTTTGTTTGAACAGGCAGTCAAGAGATTACAAGATCTGGAGCATCAAGGATTGTGGAGAAACGGAAAGGTGAAAATGCATTATTCTGAACTTTCATTGGTATTGAGAAGCTACCTTTCCAGTGTCTATGAGCTTCAACTACTGGAACGAACCACCTCCGAAGCCCTTTTGCTGATTGCTCCAAAAATAGCATCCAAAGATCTTTTAGATTCAATTAAAGGCATACTGGAATCATCTGACCTGGTGAAATTTGCGAAACTTCATCCCGAAGAAAACGAAGTACTTTCAGATCTTCATCAAAGTCTGAAAATCATATCAGTCATCCACGAACAAACAACACCGACGGATGAACAGTGATAAGCTCCAATTGCTGGGATATACTTTTCAGTCAACACATTGGCTTTGGTTGTTGCTACTTATACCTTTGATCGGATATTTTATGTTTTCCGGTGAAAGAAACCGTAAGGGAGACCGCAAGTTTACAGGCACTGCAATTGAACAGATCTCTATCGCAAATTCATGGATTCCGAGAGCACGAAAATTGCTCTTGTTCTTGCAGATCATCGCCTTTACACTACTTATTCTCGCTATGGCTAAGCCCTATTACCCAGGAGACGCCGAAGCAACGGAAGAAGAATACCAAAAAGGCATTGACATCATGCTCGCCATGGACGTATCCCTCTCCATGATGGCTATGGATTTTGAACCAAACAGGCTCGAAGCAGCAAAAAAAGTAGCTAAAGAATTCGTTGAAAGTCGAATGGGTGATCGCATCGGATTGGTCGTGTACGCAGGTGAAGCCTATACAGCATGCCCGGGCACCGTGGATCATGAATCCTTAGTAGCGCAGATCGATTCCATTGGCAACGAACCGATTGAAGGAGGTACAGCGATTGGTACCGGACTAGGAACCGCCGTTGCACGTTTGCGAGATGAAAAACTACCGTCCAAAGTTGTGATCCTACTAACGGATGGTAGCAACAACGCTGGAGAAATCGACCCCATTTCAGCTGCCGAACTGGCCAAAGAGAAACATGTGCGTGTGTACACCATTGGTGTAGGAACAAATGGAGAAGCTCCAACTCCAGTGATCACTCCATTTGGCGTACGTTTCGAAATGGCCCCTGTGGAAATCGATGAAAAAACGCTGAATTCAATCGCACAAATCACCGGAGGAGATTACTTCAGGGCGACGGATGAAACATCACTCAGATCCATCTATGAAGAGATTGATCGCATGGAGAAAAGGAGGCAGTTCAACCGACAGTTCGCACCAGAAGAACCCGCAACACCACGCCCATTTCTCTTATCTGCACTGATATTGCTTATTGCGAGCTGGAGTATTCGACACTTTTATTTCACCTATGAACTCTAACGTTTCAAACATAGTTCATTCCAACTGGTGGAAAAAATTGATACTTGCAGAACTACTGTTTTGGGGAATCCTATTAGCCACCTTCCTGACAATTGACTATTCAGTCGGTTATTCTGATGGTGAAGAGCTCGTTTTCCGAAAACCGTATGTACTAATCTTACTTCTTGGCATTCTACCCATTCATCTATCTTACCTTAAAAAAGCTCAGCGAATTGGAAATGAAATGAGTGGAAAAAGAAGTTCCATGATCCGATCAAACAGCTCATTTCTAAAGTTGATCAGTCATATGTTCTTCACACGTGTGATTGCGTTTTCCATACTTGCTCTTGCTCAACCTTCCATTGGTAAAGAAAAAGTGGCCGGCACGATTAAAAGTCTGGAGTTAGTTGTTTGTTTAGATGTCTCTAATTCGATGAATGTAAAGGATATGGATGGCTCCGAAAGCAGGATTACAGCTTCGAAACGCGCCATGACAGACCTCATCAATCATTTGTCAGGAGAAAAAATAGGTGTTTGTGTATTTGCAGGTGTATCCTTTGTTCAACTTCCGTTAACCTCAGATTATGAAGCCGCTAAATTATTCATTGAAGAAGTAAGCACCGACCTGATACCGCAGCAAGGAACGAACATCAGTAGCGCGCTTTCGACGGCAGAAAAAATGTTCTCTCCTGTAGAAGGAGGCAAAGCCGTTCTCTTGATTACAGACGGAGAGGATCATGATGGGAGCGCATTGGAATCTGTGCGCTCATTGAAGGATAACAAAATAGAAGTACATGTGTTAGGCATTGGAAGTGAAAAGGGAGGTCCTTTGCTCGCTGATCCACTTCGTCCCGAACTGGGCTACCGAAAAGACAAAAATGGTCAGTTACTTATTTCAAAAGTAGATCCCAAACTCATCCAAGATTTAGCAACAACGGCAAATGGATCCTACATGCTGAGCGCCTCTGGCTATCCTTCTATAAAGCAACTCTTAACAGAAATTAACCAAATCCAACGAACCAATTTGCGAGATTTGGCTTTTGAAACAAGAAGTAATAATTATCAGTTGCCACTAGGTGCCGCTCTCTT
The DNA here is from genome assembly GCA_903928365.1 of uncultured Flavobacteriia bacterium. Classification (GTDB taxonomy): domain Bacteria; phylum Bacteroidota; class Bacteroidia; order Flavobacteriales_D; family Crocinitomicaceae; genus M0103. The sequence continues at coordinate 1,907 of CAIYQV010000211.1, read as the reverse complement.
ATGCTTTTTGATATTAATTATAGCTAATTACTTAGAATTCAAGTCATCCACTGATTGAGGTTCCTAATATTCATAGCGTTTCTGTTTTTCACCTGGTGGTCTCACGGACAAGCCTGGAGGGATTCTATACTTTCGGCACGTCAGGCCTATTTTTCCAAGCAATATGTAAAGGCATTACACTCTTACGATTATGCCGAAAAAGTGCTTTCAAGCAAAACTGATCTTAGCGCAGAAAAAGCTCAAAGTGCCTATCGAAAAGGGGATTACAATGCAGCTGTTTATCACTACAAAAAAGGTCTTAAAAAAGGGATGAATTCATCCGAGAATGCCCAATCATACTACAACATAGGAAATGCATTTCTAAAGCAGAAACAGTATAAAGAGGCGATTAAGTCTTATAAGAATGCGTTAAAAATCGACCCTTTTAATGATCAGACCCGTTATAATCTTTCGCAGGCCTTGCGGAAATTGAACCAGTCAAAGAAGAAACAAAAACCGAAAGAACAGCCAAAAAAGAAAGATCCGAAAAAAGATAATAAAGACAAAAAGAAACAGGATCAGTCTAAAAACAATGGGACGAAACCCAAGGAGCAGAAACAAGATCAGCAGCCCACGGATCAAAGCCAAGGTAACAAGCAACGAAAAAATGCAGCTGACCGCATTCTGAATAAGCTACTTAAAGACGAAGCCGCAACCAAGCGGAAGTTGAATAACGCCAGAATGAAAAGAAACGGCAAACAGCAACCTTCAGAATTTGACTGGTAATGAAGTTGTTTTGTCTCATAGCCAGTATGTTCCTATTCGGCGAGCTCTTCGCTCAACGACCGCTCGTACAATTGGAAGTTACACCTAAAGAAGCGGAGGTTGGTCAATCTGTTACTATTACTATCAAAGCCAACGTGCAAGGCGATCTTGAAGTAGATCTTCCTAAAGCATTTGAAAGCGGTCATGCTACGATGAGCAGCATGCAGCAAGAGATTGATTATACAACAAGGAAGGTAGTTACCTATTTTATTCACTCTCAAAATGGCAGCTTCAACCGATCAGGTTCATACTCAGTAGGCCCTGCATATATCCGAAGAGGGAATAAAGTTTTCAAATCCAATGTTTCAGCGGTTTCAATTAAGAAAGAGGATCTGCCAGAAGCGAATGATCAGCGCTTTTCCTATCGTCAACTGACGCAACCAGCATTTGGCGTGATTCAGTCTTCAAAACGTTCGGTTTACGAAGGTGAACCTATTGTATTTTCTGCCAAGATCTATGCGCGATTCTCTCCTACACATCTGGAAGGTTATGAATCCTATACTACCGAAGGATCTGGAGAAAAGCATGATCTTGATGAAGGTTCAGAGCAAATAGCCATGAAAGAAGAACGGATTGGAAGAGCCAATTACTATAGCTTTTCGTACGACAAACAACTCATCTTCCCATTGACCGAGGGTAAATTAAAAGTTGAACCTTACAAAATGCTTTTAATGCGTGGATTCGAGAGTTTTTCACTCACTTCGTCTCCCCTGTCTATCGATGTCAAACCTCTGCCAAAAGGCGCACCATCTAATTTTACCGGTGGCGTAGGTGAATTCAAGGTAACCCAAGAACTTTCGTCAAAAGAGGTGAAACAAGGTGAGATGATCACACTAACAAGAGTCATTTCCGGACATGGTAATTTGCATTTGGTCGGTTTCCCGGAACTCAATATTCCCAAAGGAATTGAGCTCTATGGTGATCCGGAAGTAAAAGAACAACTTTCTTTCGGCAGTGAAGGAGCCAAAGGAAAGATCACGCACACGTATCATTTAAAATCCTTAGAAACAGGAGATTTTCAACTTCCGCCTTTTTCACTGGCATACTTTGATCCTGAAAAGGAACAATACATTCAAACAAAAAGCACCTTGGAAGATCTCTCC
>CAIYQV010000210.1 GCA_903928365.1 uncultured Flavobacteriia bacterium | reverse complement strand
CAGTGAGCCGAAAAACCACAGACTTATGCGAAGAAGACGTCTTTTCATATTTGTCATTTAAAATTACGCTGCCAACAAGATTTTGTAACAGTCACTCCCATGAACTTTTCAACCCGAAAATGTGGAGTTTGGTTTCAATTGACAATTGAATAAGTCTTTGTTCCGAACCCTGAGCTCCGTCGAAGGGTGCTCTTTGTTCCTTGTTCAACCGAAGGCTGAGGGAACTCGAAGCCTGAGGTTATTGACAATTGTCCTATCTTTGCACTCTAAAAAAACAACTATGAGTTTAATGACCGTTGGAAGTGTCGCCTTTGATGCCATTGAGACACCTTTTGGAAAAACAGACAAGATCATCGGAGGTGCAGGGACCTTCATCGCACTTTCTTCTTCAAACTTTGTGAAAGAACAAAAGATCATTTCCGTTGTGGGAGACGATTTTCCACAAGAAATGCTCGACGTGCTTGCAGCCAGAGGGGTAGATCTGACGGGTTTGCAGATCAAGCAAGGAGAAAAGACCTTCTTTTGGTCAGGACGTTACCACAACGACATGAATTCGCGTGATACCTTGGTGACAGAATTGAATGTATTGGAGCATTTCGACCCGATCATTCCTGAAAGTTGTCAGAATGTTGAGTTCCTGATGTTAGGTAATTTGACTCCTACAGTTCAGCGAACAGTGATCGAGCGACTGAAAGTTCGACCAAAACTCATCGCAATGGATACCATGAATTTCTGGATGGACATCATGATGGATGAGTTGAAAAAGACCTTAAAACTGATTGATGTCTTGATCATCAATGACGAAGAGGCACGACAACTTTCTGGTGAATATTCTTTGAAAAAAGCATCCAAAGTGATCCGTGAGATGGGCCCTAAATATCTGATTATCAAGAAAGGTGAGCATGGCGCTTTACTTTTCCATGGCGAACAGACCTTCTTTGCACCCGCGTTGCCATTGGAAGAGGTGTTCGATCCAACAGGAGCTGGCGATACGTTTGCAGGTGGATTCATTGGTTACCTTGCGGCTACCGGAGAGGTGTCGTTTGACAACATGAAACGAGCAATCATTGCAGGTTCAGCTTTGGCATCCTTTAGTGTAGAGAAATTCGGGACGGAAAGGTTGCTTGAAATTTCACAAAAAGATATTGAACAACGTATCGAAGAATTCATTTCATTGACGAACTTTGAGATGGTTCAAATAGTTTGACAAATGGAGTACACGGATCTTCTCAATGAATTAAAGTCGCTCACTGCGAATACGGATGTGTTTGCCGTAGCGCGTGAAGTAAACGAGCTGAAACAGCGGTTCGAGGATGCGTTCCTGGAATGGGAGCGTAAAGAACAGATCGCTCAGTTGGAAGCGGCCGAAAAAGGAGAAGAACACGAAGGAGCTGATCTGCGTTCGCTTCGAAAAGCGTTTAATGAAGAATATAACGCCTTCAAAGACCGTTTGAAAGTACAATCCGATGTGCGAAATGCACAGGAAAACGAGCATCTTCAGCAGAAAAAGGTCTTGATAGAAAGACTGCGTAAAACGATACAGGAGGAAGAGAATATTGGAGCCGCCTTAGCAGTCTTTAAAGAGATTCAGGAATCATGGAAAACGGTCGGAGACATTCCTCGTAACAAGCGGGAAGAGATCCAGAAAGAATATTCAAAGTTGCTCGAACAGTTCTTCTACAACCTGAAGATCTACCGCGAATTAAAGGATCATGACCTGAAGCGAAATCTACAACTGAAGGAGGATGTCATTCAGCGTTTAAAAGAATTGCAAAACAATGATTCTGTCAAGGAAACAGAACAAGTCCTAAAGTCCCTGCAGAACGAATGGGAAGATATCGGTCCCGTAGTAAATGAGGAGTGGGAGCGCTTAAAAACAGAATATTGGTCGGCAATTAGAAGCATCTACGAGCGTGTCCATGCGTACTATGATGAGCGCCGCAACACCTTACAGGAAAATCTGAACAAGAAAAAGGAATTGTTGCTGCAAACGGAACAGTTCCTGGTCGGAATGTCAGAATTGAATTCAGCGAAAGATTGGGATCAGCATACTGCCGGACTACTTGAAATTCAGGAGCAATGGCGCAAGGTCGGGTTTGGACCAAAAAAAGAAAATGAAGAGATCTACCGCGCATTCCGAACGCTTTGTGATCAGTTCTTTACCGCGAAAAAAGCTTTTTATGCAACCGTAAATGAAGGGTACAAAGAGCTCGCTGAATTGAAGAAAAAACTGATAGATAAAGCGGAGGCGATCAAAGATTCTACGGATTGGAAACAAACGTCGGAAGAATTGATCCGCTTACAAAAGGAGTGGAAGAAGATCGGGAATGCAGGACAGAAACTGGAGCAACGCCTCTGGACTAGTTTCCGTGCCGCATGTGATCATTTCTTCAATGCGAAACAGAATCACCTTGCCGGCCAGGAAAAGGCATTTGAAGGGAACTTGGAGGCCAAAAGAAATTTGATTTCGGAGATCGAGTCGTTTGCTCCTTCCGGAAATAAAAGTGCCGATCTGGCATCTCTTAAAGAATTCAGCGCGCGTTTTTCTACTATTGGGATGGTGCCGATGAAGGAAAAGGAGAGCATCTTTAAAGCCTATAAGGATGCGCTTGATAAACAATATGCTGCCATCAAGCTTGATGCTTCAGAGAAGGAGAAGATCTTGTTTGAAGCGCGCATCGAAACGTTGTCTGCCAGCGCAGATCCTTCTAAAGCGTATGCCCGTGAAAAAGCAGAGATCCGTCAGCAGATCGACAAACTGCGTAGTGAGATGCTGCAGCTCGAGAACAATCTCGGGTTCTTTGCCCGCTCGAAAGGCGCGGATGCGTTACGAAAAGAGGTGGAAGGCAAGATTCAGGCGGCAGGAAATAGAATTGAAGCATTGAAACGAAAGCTTAAATTAATCCCGAATGAATAGGTTCATAAACGCGTTATTGCTATTCATTCTTTTTCCAACGTTGGCACTTACCATCTTTGTAGGGTTTGATCTGCCCATCGAATCACTGCATACGACTGGTGCCTTGATGCCACATAAAAAGATCGTTTTTATAAGTCTCGGTTTAGTTTTACTTATTATTGCGTTGCGCAGAACCGTACGCCGATGGATGGGAATGAATCTGGTATTGAAGAAGGATCGTTTCAAATGGAATCAGCCGGCTGGTGCAGAACGACTGAAGCGAGTGAACGTTTACACGGTGATGGAGGCGGTGGTTTTCTTGTCTGTTGGAATCGGATTATACTCGGTAACGCCACATGTGTGGCTGCCTGCTTTGGCTTTCGCAGTTGTATTTCTGGATAACATGCTTTTTCTGCTCATTGGCGGCTCGAAGAAAGGTTTCCGCATCGGAATCACCTCAAAGGCGGTCATTATGGCCGATCGTGATGTGCAGTTGGTATATTTTTCAGGACTTCGAAAAGTCTCCATCCATCAGGATTCCATCTACTTTGATTACATCAATGACCTGCAACTTCATTTCCCGATTGACGCTATCGACCCACTAAAACGAGATGATTTCTTTGAACATTTGAGTGCCCAACTCGATCGTGACAGGGTGTTTATTACGACTAAACGCAGTTAATTTCAATTACAAAGAGAATAACCGACGGCTGAGGGAACTCGAAGCCTGAGGTAATTGTCCATTGAAAAATTGTCCATTATAAAAAGATTTACCGACGGCTGAGGGAAACTAGTCCTGAGTCCTTGCGATGAGCACAGCCGAATTGAGCCGAAGGCTCGAAGCCTGAGGT
>CAIYQV010000209.1 GCA_903928365.1 uncultured Flavobacteriia bacterium | reverse complement strand
GCAACAAGTGGCATACCACCATTCTCTTACGCATGGAGTAATGGAGATTTTGGAAGTGCCATTAACGGTCTAACCCAAGGTGTATATGTCGTACAAATGACGGATGCAATGAACTGTTCATCATCTGCCTCTGTAATAATTGGTGATACTCCCGCTACTTTCACCGGCACAATAACACAAGTCGGTTGTCCGGGAGGAAATGATGGTTCAGCTACGGCGACAATGACACCTGCGCTGGGAAATCTAACCTATCTATGGAACGATCCTGCAGCGCAAACCACTGTCACTGCTTCAGGACTAAGTGCCGGCACCTACCAATGTCAGGTGACTTCAGATATTGGTTGTACAGGAACTGTAAACGTGACCGTAACTGAAATTCCGGAAATGGTGATCAACACGGTTTTACTTACGGATGTTTCCTGTAATTCAGGAGATGATGGATCCGTGACGATCAACGTCGCACAAGGAACAGGTACAGGACCGTTTAGTTATGTCTGGGCATCCAATACGTCCACAACCGGCACCGCCGCAGGACTTGTTGCTGGAGATTATACCGCTACTATTACCGATGCAAATGGCTGTACAACCTCTCATACGATTACAATAGAAGAACCCGAACCACTAAGTATCACCTTCATTACTTCCCCACTTCAAATCTGTCCGGAGGCTACCGCAGAACTGGAAGCACAGGGAGCCGGAGGTTCGAGCCCCTATATTTTTACGTGGTACGAAAATGGCGCTTTGATCGGTTCTGGTGCCATCATTACAGTAGATCCTGATTACACAAATACACAATATTGTGTTACACTTTCTGAAGCATGCGGATCTCCAACCACAGATTCCTGCACTGTTATCACCTTTCCAACGCCCATCGTACCCGATCTAGAACCCGACAGATTAAAGGATTGTGTTCCTGCGGAATTTACATTCACAAATACCTCTTCAAATTCTGCAGATATTGAATCTGTTTATTACCAGTTCTCAGATGGAAATGCTTACTCGGTAAGTGGCACTGGTTCGGTAATCAACACGTTTGTTGACCCTGCTTATTATTCATGTCAAATGACTGTCGTTTCAATTTATGGTTGTGTGTATACGGCAACCGTTCAAGACATCATTGAAGCTAAACCGGTCCCTACAGCTGAATTCACTTTTACAGACAACCCTGCTACCGTTTTTGAAACAACGGTGGGAATGCAAGACCAATCCACCGGTGATGTTGTTTCCTGGTATTGGGATAGTCCCGGATCAACTCCGATGAGCAGTAGTGCTCAAAATCCTACATTAACCTTTCCTCCCGGGGAAGTTGGTCAGTATCCCGTTACGCTTATAGTGTACTCTGATTTCGGCTGCACAGATACCGTAACGCATGACATGAATATTGTACCTGATGTGTTAATGTTTGCACCTAATTCTTTCACCCCTGATGGTGACGAATACAACCAGCAGTGGAGTTATTTCATATCCGGCATAGATATCTATGAATTCGAAATGTTCATTTTCAACCGCTGGGGAGAGCTCATCTGGGAATCACATGACCCTTCGGTTTCCTGGGATGGAACCTACAACGGAAAGATCGTTCCGGCGGGCACCTATTCCTGGAGGGCCACTGCCAAGGATATGGTGAACGATGATAAACATGAGTTCTTCGGTCACTTAAATGTGATCAGATAGCCAATACCCATTTCAAGGCATGATAGTTGTCAACTAACCGAAAATTTGTAGGTTTGATTAAATTCTATTGTATGAAAAAACGTTTTTTACCCCTCCTCTTCATTTTACCCGCAGCACTGTTCGTTTCCTGTGAAGTATTAGAGGATGCTGCCGGAATGGTGAATACCACCAATACCCCTTCCAAGCCATCACTTACTAATGATGAAGTTATTTCAGGATTGAAAGAAGCTTTAAATGTGGGTATTAAGAATTCTGTGAATCTCACTTCCGTTACAGATGGATTTCTCAAAAACACGGAAATTCGACTACCCTTCCCGGAAGATGCATTGAAAGTGAAAGAAAAAGCGCTGCAGTTGGGCATGTCAGGTCAGGTGGAGAAATTTGAAACGACCTTGAACAGAGCAGCTGAAGAAGCAACCAAGGAAGCGTTACCTATCTTTGCTGATGCGATAAAAAATATGAGCATATCTGATGGTTTCACTATTCTTAATGGAGGAAACGGAGCTGCAACAAAATTTTTAAAGGATAATACCACTTCAAAATTAGTGACAGCTTTCTCTCCTAAAGTGGAGGCAGCGATTTCAAAAGTAAAACTGACTGAGTACTGGAATCCAATTATCACGAAATATAACGCAGCTGTTAAATTGACCGGTGGAGAACAAATGAATCCTGATCTTAACAAATATGTGACCGAGAAAGCCATTTCAGGATTGTTCCACATGGTGGAGATCGAAGAGAATAAGATTCGAAAAGATCCTCTCGCAAGGGTGAGCGACATCCTTGTAAAAGTTTTTGGAAGTATTACCGGGAATTAATCCATCACAATTCATTGAATTAAAGTGCCTTCTTGAGGCACTTTTTTTATTTTTACTCTATGCAATATCCTCCTTCTGAATTGGTTTTGGACAGTTCCTCGCGTGTATATCACCTGGGACTGCATCCTGAAAATGTTTCCGATAAGATCATCCTTGTTGGTGACCAGGATCGTGTTGGTATGATTTCCGCCCTTTTTGACTCGATCGAACACACTTCACAACACCGCGAATTTGTTTGTCATACAGGCACCTACAAGGGCAAAAGGATTTCAGCAATTTCTACGGGCATAGGCACAGACAATATTGATATCACCATCAATGAACTCGATGCGCTTTTCAATATCGACCTGAAAGGCAGAATCGAAAAGAAAGATAAAACGTCATTACAGCTCATTCGTATCGGAACGTGTGGTATTTTACAACCGGAAATACCCGTTCACTCCTATCTTTTGTCTACACATGCCTTTGGACTGGATAACATTGCTCATTTCTATCAGATCGCATTTAACCGAGAAGAACAATCACTTT
>CAIYQV010000208.1 GCA_903928365.1 uncultured Flavobacteriia bacterium | reverse complement strand
CTGGGCGGGAAATATCGAGATCCATATTAAGAGTAGCGATTGGAAAAAACATAGGCATCACGATGACCCGCAATATGAGAGTGTTATTTTGCATGTGGTTTTTGAGCACGATCTTACGACAGACCCATTGGTGTCTTCAATGCCCACCTTGGTCTTATCCGATTATTTTGATGCCCAGACGATTGAGGAAGTAGCCAAGGGACCGGTCATCAGCCGCAATATACTTTGCAAGGATCAATTGCATCTGGTTTCTGATCTGCAATTCACCTTTATAAAAGAACAAGTACTCTTTGATCGATTGATTCAAAAAACAGAACCGTTTGTTGAGGTGCAAGCGCATCCTAAAGAGGTACTTTATCAACTAATCGCCGAAGCATTTGGGAAAAAAGTAAATGTGCTGCCTTTTCAGCAACTTACAAGCTCTGTACCTCTGCAGAAGCTTCTTGAAATGGACCAAAGACAACGAAGGAAGGCGCTTACGGATCCAATCAGGACTATAGATGCATTATTAAGTGCAAAGGTATCAGGTAGCCCATGGAAGCAGAAGGGATTGCGTCCCAAGGGATTTCCAACCGTACGGATCCTTCAGTTTGCTGCTTTTGTTTCCGATTATGATTTTAACTATCATTTTATCCATTTTACTGCAGAAGAAATCCATACTTATCTGATGACCCTTTTTAAGACAAGAGGCACTGTCCTAAAGCGAATAGCAGGGATGGAAATTTCAAAAGGAATGAAATCGGCTTTGATCGTGAATGCGTTTGTACCTTTCATTTTCTGGTATGGACAGCAATGCGGATCCGAAAGTATCGTTGAAAAATCATTTGAGCTACTTCGATTGACACTGCCTGAGGATAATTACGTCACAAGGATTTGGAAAAAATCATCGGTTCAATTGCTAAATGCAGCAGATTCTCAAGCGCATCTCACAATTTATAAGCACTTTTGTCAAAGTAAGAATTGTCTGAATTGTCCGGTTGGACGCATTTTGTTGACCGAATGAAACTGATCCATAAAATAGCTTTTTTCTTTGAAATGCGATCCTTTGGAGTGTGTTCCTGGTGGGCGCGCAAACTCGGTATTGATATTTCAAAAGTGCGATTAGGATTCATCTATGCCTCTTGTATTGCTTTGGGTTCACCCTTGATCCTATATATCGCCATGGCATGGATATTAGAACATAAGCATTATTTTAAATTTCAAAAGAGAAGAAGAACGACCATTTGGGAATTGTAAGGAATGTGGGGGAGTATTAAAATATTCAGAAAGATCTATTTTTTCTTAATGCTGATGGTTTTGGTCATCGGTCTGGGTACTTCAGGCTTTATGTTGATCGAAGGTTGGGGATTGCTCGATGCCTTCTATATGACCATCATTACCATGTCAACAGTAGGTTTTGGTGAAGTACATGAACTATCCGATCCTGGTCGCATGTTTACTGCATTTCTATTGATCAGTTGCTTTGGTATCTTTGCGTATACCATTTCATCTTTAACCAGTTATGTGGTTGGGGGAGAATACAGAACAAATCTGAGGGATTCAAAAGTGTTACGAAAAATGAGAAGTATGAATGATCACATCATTATTTGCGGATTTGGAAGGGTAGGAAAACAAGTTGCAGAGGATTTGAAATTGTTTCGGATTCCCTTTGTGGTGATTGAAAATGATGAATCGATCCTCAAAGATCTGGAAGCGGATGAGTCACTCGTTTTTGTGAAGGGTGATGCAACGCGGGAAGGAGTACTGGATAAAGCGCAGCTTTCAAAAGCTCGGGGAGTAGTAACGTGTTTACCGAAAGACGCAGACAATGTATATGTTGTATTGGCTTCTCGAGAGGGGAACCAACATCTGAATATTGTTGCCAGAGCTTCCTTGAATTCAGCTGTTTCTAAATTGAAATTGGCAGGAGCGAACCATGTGATCATGCCGGATTCGATTGGAGGGTCACATATGGCTTCTCTTATTAGCAATCCGGATGTGATCGAGTTCATGGATGCCATCAAAGTTCAGGGTCATACAGGCGTAAATATTGAGACTATTTCGTTTAATGAATTACCGGAAGAGTTTAGAAATAAAACGATAGGTCAATTGGAGGCCAAGCGTATCACAGGAGTGACAATCGTTGGATTTAAAACGCCTGAAGGTCAGTACATTATTAATCCTGACTATGAGACAGAAGTGGTTCCTCATTCAAAACTTTTTGTACTGGGTTCTGCTGAACAAATACAGAAGTTAAACTCTATTTTTGGGATACATCATTAATCATGCGTATATTAATTACAGGCTCTAATGGATTGCTTGGTCAAAAACTAGTGGCCCAATGCCTTACTAACAGACATTCTTTCTTGGCAACATCCAAAGGAGTGAACAGAAATCCAGAATGTCCAACGGCAAATTACACATCAATGGATATTTGCGATGTACATGAAATCGAAACCGTTTTAACAAACTTTCAACCTACTCATGTCATACATACAGCGGCGCTAACGAATGTGGATTATTGTGAGTTAAATGCAGAGGAGTGTCATGAGGTAAATGTCCTGGCTGTTGACAAGCTTTGGAAATCATGTCGTCAACGGAATATTCATTTTCAATTGTTGTCGACAGATTTTGTTTTTGATGGAACGAAAGGGAATTATACTGAATCTGATTCTGTTGGACCATTAAGTATTTATGCCTCATCGAAGGTGGATGCGGAACAACTATTGCTTCATAATGATTCGGATGATTGGTCCATTGTGCGAACGATCATCGTTTATGGTGATGGGCATAATTTGTCTCGTTCCAATATTATTTTGTGGGCAAAGGAGGCATTGGCAGAAGGGAAGGAATTGTCCATCGTAGATGATCAGTTTCGTGCCCCTACCTGGGCGGATGATCTGGCTTGGGCTTGTCTCGAAATTTGTCGTCGCTCAAAGAAAGGAATTTACCATATCTGCGGACCCGAAACCATGTCCGTCTTTGAAATAGTCAAAAGGATCGGGGCTCATTTCGGTTTTAGTACAGAAAGAATTAGCAAAAGCAGTAGTGCAACTTTAAATCAACCCGCTAAACGTCCGCCCAAAACCGGATTTGATCTTTCTAAAGCTCGAAATGAATTGGGGTACAATCCGAAAACATTGGAGTCTACACTCGATTTGTTATAAAAATCGCAGCGATTTAAGCTAAAACTATATCTTTACTCGGAAAACTTAAAAATCAACACTATGGCCGGAAGTATTTGGCGAAAAAAACCGATCAGTGCCTTTGAGGCAGACATGAAGAAAAGTGAACTGAAGCGCGTTTTAACCAGATGGGGATTAACGTCGTTGGGTATAGGAGCGATTATCGGAGGTGGAATTTTCACCTTAACAGGTATTGCTGCTCATGACCACGCCGGACCTGCGCTCGCGTTATCTTTTGTGATTGCAGGAGTAGGGTGTTTGTTCGCTTCTTTGTGCTATGCCGAGTTCTCATCGGTGCTTCCGGTGGAAGGTTCTGCCTATGCCTATTCATACGGTACGATGGGAGAGATTTTTGCATGGATCATTGGGTGGAATCTCATTCTTGAATACATGATGGGTGCGACCACAGTGGCAGTTGCATGGAGTGGCTATTTTGAGAAGTTGTTACATCAGTTTCATATTGATCCTCCATTGTGGCTCATGAATGATCCTGTCACCGCAGCAACAAAAGCTGCTGAAATGGGGGTTGCTGCACCATCATTTGCATTCAATCTGCCTGCATTTTTGATTACATGGGTGGTAACTTCGATTCTAGTAAAGGGTATTAAAGAAGCTGCAAAAACGAATAACCTGATCGTGATACTTAAGGTTGCAGTTGTCCTATTCGTGATTTTCGTTGGTTTCTTTTTTATTGACACGAATAACTATACCCCATTCATCCCTGAAAGGATCGTAGATTCAAGTGGAACG
>CAIYQV010000207.1 GCA_903928365.1 uncultured Flavobacteriia bacterium | reverse complement strand
TTGGAGCGGTATAGGTCGTTGAATTCGTACAGGTAGCGTCATCAGAGAAGGTAGCGGTGATTGTTTCCGTTGCTCCAGTGCCTGAAATCCCCGTAAAGCTATAATTGTAGGGCGATGCAAACGGAGCAGAGGCGGTAACAGTCCCCCCGGCACTATTTGTAATGGTAAGTGTTCCTGTGGCAGGAGGAGAAGTAAAGGATACCGAACCCGACACGTCGTACTGTCCAGCACCATTACAACTCGTTGGTGTAGCCGAAACACTTGAAATATCGCAGGGTGTTACGATCGAACAATCTGCAGAACCGTTACCACCAGACTGATTGAATGTAATGTAACCCGCAACACCGGCATAGTTAGTTATACAAAAAACATAATATTGACCGGCGACAGCAGCAGGTGGGGTTGTTGCTCCGTTTCCATGATTACAGATCGTATTATCTCCACCTGGCAGCCCAATACCTACCACTTCAATATCCTGCGGGTCATAACTACTTTGAGCAGGCGCGTCACCATTGTTAACACCGTCACATCCAGCTTGCAGATCCGGATACGGGCCCCACATTGCGTAATCAACATCAATACCTGTACCTGTCCCATTCGGACCAGTAGTTTGAGCGATATTCATCAGGAAAGTACCACTTTGACTCACCTTCATGTAATACCAAACAGGATTTGGCTGGGTCCCAAGGCATGCATAATCAGGACAATCTGGAGCTGAAATTCCAGTGACATTCGGGAAGTTATAGGTCGTATTTGCACAAAAAGGATTGTAGTCCGTACAGGTAACGTTATTACAAGATCCACTAGCCAGTAGCTGAAAAGCGGAAAAGAAACTTAAAAGAAAAAGGAGATTTCTCATGAAGTAGCAGTTTAGCGATGAAGTTATTTCTTTGGTAGAATTTCGATAACGTAATCCGATCCTTCCAGCCTATAGAATCTTGATTCCTCTGCATACCAGTTAAAATGGTATTTCAACGGATTAAAATTTGTTGGATTAAAGGAGGAAACCGAATACAATAATTCCGGATTGCATTTATTCTTGTGTGTAATTTCAGAAAGAGAATAGTGATTAAAATCTTCCTTTGGCATGAAATGAACAATTGTTCTTGACAGAAAATCCTTTGCGATAGTAATCTGCTCCTCGTTTACATATTGTGGACAGTTCTTATAGACTTCCTCGAGGAAATCCTCTACTTTCGAAACATCTCCCTTATACGATTGTTGTGAAAAGCTGACATTGAATGCAGCAACGAATGTCCCAACGAATAGCAAGGAGTAAAGAGTCTTTTTCATCTTCACTTGATTTTAGGTGGCGCAAAGCTACGTTTTCATTGTGTTAGAAACAATTTTTTTTGTACATGCAGCCTGATAAATTTGTTAAAATTCCAACACTAAAATGTTTTTCTACTACTTTTCACAAGGAAATTAAAAAGAGATGAGTAATACGAAGAAGGTTTTATTAGCAATTACGAGTTCTGCATTATCAGGATTATTGCTTTTTCTATCCTGGCCCAACCTTTCTTTTTATCCCTTGTTATTTATTGGATTTATCCCTCTTTTCTATAGTTTTAAATTACTCAGTGAACACCCATCCAAATTCAGAACTGTTCTCTGGTTTCTTAGCTTTTTTCTGGCTCATTACACCTGGATTTTTCTTTCTTCTGATTGGCTTCGCGACAGCGCTCCCAAAACATTTTACCTCGGTACTTTTCTGGAATCTTTGAGTATTTCAATCCTGGCTATTCCGGCCATCTACATTTCTAAAAAGACGAGTTTCAATCTGGGGTCAGCCTTTGTCATCAGCGTTTTTATGATGTTTGAATTACTGGGACAGAGCTGGGATCTCGGCACGCCATTTTTCATTTTGGGAAGCGGCCTTAGTTCGGCGCCTTATTTAATTCAGTGTTACGAGTTCATTGGCATAGAAGGAGGAAGCCTACTTATATTACTTATCAATCTATTTTTATTCAACGTGCTGATCCGTCTTTTGTCGAAACAAAAGCCGGGAAAAAAGCTTTTAACTGCCCTTTGTATTTCGTTGATGCCCTTTTTACTGTCACCTCTCCTTTCGGCTGATACGAACTCAGATAAACTTTTCGTTTCTGCTCTGCATTACCACGAGAACACCTACAATGAGAAGATCCATCAACACCCAGAGATAACGATCAGAAAACTTTTTAAGACATCTTCTAAATCCGTCAACCTAACAAAAAGTGAACTCTTAGTCTGGCCAGAAGTAGCGGTTTCCAATATTGGTTGGATAAATAACCTTTATGAACAGCCTAGCAGCAAAGCTATTCTGGATCAGCTGGCAAACTTCCCCAATTTAACATTGTGCACCGGTGGATATGGCTTCTCCCTTGACCCAAATGGGAAAGATAATCCCTACGCAAAATTCGAAGGAGGAAGGAAATTCTATTATTTGAATCACAATATTGCTGTTAGCACCAATCTCAAAGGTAGAATTCAATGCCGAGGAAAGGTTCTTTTAGTGCCTTTTCAGGAACGTGTTCCCTACCTCAAAACACTACCTTTTCTGAATAATATGGTGGAGGTAATAGGCAATGAACTTATGATCTCTCCATTGGAAACAGGAGACGAACAGCACAAAACCAGTCAGGGATCTACCTATTGTCCGTTGCTCTGTTACGAAAGTATCTACCCACTGTTTGTCGCAAGCAGATCTGCTGATAATGAATTTCTTGTGATCTTGTCTAACGAAATATGGAATAAGAACATCGAAGGTTCACTGCAATACCTGCAAACAAATATTGCGATGGCCATTCAGGACAGATCCGCCATTGTAAGGAGCTCGAATGGAGGAGTGTCGGCTATTATTCTACCTTCTGGAGAAGTGGCCATTCAAAAAACAAGTACAGCACCAGGAGTGATTTCATATCCTATTCCGAAGAAGACAGAGGCCACAGTGTACGAAAGCTTTGCGGGAACAATCTACAAATTAAGCATTGTAGGATTTTTCGGAATACTGCTGTTCAGTGTTTTCAAATCTAACAAACCCTGATCACTCCATACAATCACATGGCGGATCCAGAAGGATGGTTACACCCGGAAGTTTTTCCTTTAGTTGCCTTTGAAATGTTGGTGAATAACGATTCCCTTGGAGATCAAGCTTTTTAAGATTCTTTAGCTCCATAAACCCAGCAGGAAAAGTGCGAATTGGTGTTGACCAAAGATCCAGTTGTTCCAATGCTGAAAGGTATCGGATACAATCCGGCAATTCTTCAAATTCGTTTCTATTGACAATCAACGATTTCAGACCTGTCAAACGACAGATCTCAACAGGGAAAATGGACAGGTTATTCCTTGAAATATCCAAATAGATCAGACTATCCAAACCACCCACATAATCCGGTAATTCCTCTAATTGATTTTTGGAAAGATCCAGTGCTTTCAGGTATTTGAACTTTGCCAAATCCGCTGGCAAGGAAGACAATTTACTTTTAGAAAAAGAAATGTAAAAAATCGTATCCGGCGAGGCATCTTTCGCTTGGTCCCAGCTTAAAAAAGGGAACTGTTCCTGCGCATGCAGTGCATTAGCGAACCAACTCAAGAAGCAAATTACGAGCAGTCTCCTCATCGCTTTTCAATTGTTCAATCAACTCCTCTACCCCACTAAACTTGCGTTCATCACGAATACGTGAAATGAAGCTGACCTCAATTTCTTTTCCGTAAATGTCACGAGAAAAATCAAACAAGTGGGCCTCCATTTTAACTACCTGCTCATTTGACACTGTAGGCCTTACACCAATATTCATCATCCCGTGGAACTTTTCACCTTCCACGTCACAACAAACGGCGTAAACACCATTGGCAGGAATAAGTTTCTTCGGATCTTCTATTTCAAGATTTGCCGTAGGATAACCTATAGTTCGACCTATTTGGTCCCCTGCAACAACAATTCCCTTTACAGTATAAGGTTCACCCAGAAATTCTGCAGCTCTGGAAACTTCTCCACTTAACAGCGCATCCCGTATCTTGGTAGAACTCACATTCACCTCATCGATCTCCTTTGCCGGAATTTCTATTACCTCAAAGTCATAGACATCGCAGATACTCTTCAAAAATTCTATGGTTCCCTCTCTGTTGCGACCGAACTGATGATCATACCCGATCACCAACTTTTTAACGTGTAATTTATTGACCAGAAAATCGCGCACAAACTCTACCGCTGACAATCTGCTAAAATCAAAATCAAATGGATATACAATGATGTTCTGCAAGCCTTTTTCATCCAGCTTAGCAAGTTTTTCTTCTTGTGTTTGCAACAACTTTAGCCCATGCGTCTCAGGATAAATGACCATCCTTGGATGCGGATAAAACGTAAACAATGTAGATTCCCCTCCAATGAGTTTTGCCTCGTGGTTGAGACGGTCAATAATTTTTTGATGCCCCAAATGAACACCATCGAATGTACCAATCGTCACGACGGGTAGTGGTATATCCACCTGATCCAGTTCTCTGTAAGTCCTCATCTGGTTAATTCATCCGTGTGATCGCAGCCGAAATCCAAACCCTACCTTTTTAAGGTTATGTTCCCATGGCCGGAAAATTCCTTGCCGTTTGTCGCCTGAATCACATATGTAAAAAAGTAAACTCCTTCGGAGGCCTCATTACCGGAAACCATGCCATCCCATTTACCTTGAACATCATCATAAGAAGCCATTACATTTCCCCATCGATTGACAATCGTCACCTTGACAGAAGTTACATTAGACGCCGAAATAAAGAATTCATCATTTGAACCATCTCCATTTGGCGTAAATACGTTCGGAATATGTATTACCGGATCAGGAAAAGGAATGACTACAATAGATAAGGCACTTGTATCCGTGCAATAATTATTGTCAGCTATCAGATATACGGTATACGTTCCTGGATTCGAATAGGACATATTCTGACTGCTTTCATCTGAAACTGGCAAGACCGTGCCATTTCCAAAAACCCACAAATAGGTAGCTGCATCTTGAGAAGTATTAGTGAATGTGACCTCCAGAACCGGATACCCTGTTAAGCTATCCGCGGTAAAACCAGCTGTCGGCGGAGGAAGAAGCGTAACGACAACCGTATCGGTATTCACACACCCATTTGCATCTGTTCCTGTTACAACATATTCACCTGTTGTCGCAGGCACAAATGACTGTCCATCTACCACTCCATTCGACCAGCTATAGGTTACTCCATTATCCGCTTGAAGAATGGTTGTCCCTCCTTCACACAAGGTCACATCAGCTCCTGCATCTATAGCAGGCAGTGGATCCACGACAATAGTTACCGATTCAGTTGAGCTGCAAAGCGAAGCAAACGTGATATCATCTATCCCGAAATCGTTTCCACCCAAAGAGGTATTTTGATTAACAATACAGATTGTAGCTGTTGTTTCTGTGCCTGAATTCCATGTAGCATAAAATTCATCCCATTGCCCAGTAGTGGTTGGCGCCGTAAAAGAGGTTCCTAATGCCACACCATTAATGCTAAATTGCAGTTCTGCCGGAAAACCTATCGCAAGGCTACTTACCCAAGTTGAGAAAATATAATCCGTATTCGGTTCAACTGTGATTGTTTGACACCAAACAGAAGTTCCGGGAACGTCCGAACCATTTACGACCATAAAGTTTCCTGTACCAGTCGTATGATCAACCCCTGTAAATCCTGGATGGGTTAAATTGGCATCCGTGGTAACAAAGTAAGTGCCTTCCGTTTGGGTATCACTATTGAGGACATAGTTACTACTGAATCCGGTTGCCCCCGACGAAAAATCTCCATTCGTAGCAGAATTCAAGCTGATGTTGTATCCCGTTACAGAATAAGCAGTTGTTGTTGTCGGGCAAAATGTTTGAGATGCAGAAGAGGAATCAGCTATTTCAGAAGAAGGTGCCCATAAATAAAAATCTGCCCCACTTACCGTAACATTCGAACAAGTCCCTACACAGATCTCCTGATCTCCTGAAAACACTAATGCTGGAACCGGATTGATGGTGACAGTTACTTGATCGGTAGCTGTACACCCCCCGTCTACAGGATTAGTAACAGTGAGCGTGTAAGTAACCGTTACTGGTGAACTTCCAGTGTTAACGGTCGTAACCACAGGCTGTGCATTTGTCGCGTTATTCAAACCAGTGGAGGGTGACCATGCGTACGTCAAACCCGTTACCTGTGCAGTACCAATTGTTGGGTTGTAACCTGAACAATAACTCAAATCACCATTCGCATCCGCGGCCACCACACAACAGGAAGAAGTGAAGTTCGATGATGCCTGATTGTCACATGAAACAGTACCGTAAGAAATCGTAGCTGTTAAAGTAAAATCATAACTGTCACTTGGCAACGCAGTTAATGCCGAAGTTAATGAAGTTGAAGCACCTGGTATGGTAACTGCAGGAACGGAGGTCCAGAGATAACTTACATTCGCATTCAGAGTGAAAGGTGTCGTATAGTCAACTGTTGAGGGAACCTGAAATATGGAGGCTGTACCTGCCGAACACGAGTTATCATTGATTGCCGAATTGATGGTTCCCGAGTTATACGTGATGGTCGTCGGAGATCCACAAAAGGACGCAAGGTTTGAGAAAGTGATCGTTGCATTGGTTAAAGATCCCACATCTGCACCGATACAGTCGTAGATCTGAACGCTCCAACCTCCTTCTGCGGCATTGCAACCATAGATGGTAGACCAATTGATCGGTGTACTTGGGGAGCCATAACTACCATAATTCCCTGTAAGTGGAGCAGTAGCAGAACATACGTCCAAATTGCTGGTCGCCAAGTTAGAAAAACAGAGATTCGAAACATTATTTCCTGAATTACAGATCGATCCTTGACCTATCGACCCTGGATTCGGAGATAATGAGACTGTTGGAGAGCCACAAGAGGCAGGTCCCACCAAATAAAATGCTAAATCTGAAACGTAGGTGTGATTTGCAGAAAAACAAACACTGACATTCGTCGCAGAGGTGATCAAAGATTGAACTGGAGGTGGATTAAAATAGGTAAAACTTCCATTCACGTCAATCGTTCCCGTTAAGTTGGTGGCATCACATGCCGTTGCGGTATTAGAGGCCGTCACGTCACTGTTCATGTTCCAAACCCAGGCAACATAACATCCGACAAGGGTACTTGAAGCATCAAAGATCTGAACCTGATATCCGTCACTAGGTAAGTTGTTAAGGGTTGAACTGGCACCTGTGGTAGTTTGATAGGATTGCCAGGAAAAGGTCGTTTGATCGTGATAAAACCAGTTGAATGTGAATGGACCCGTACCTGAAGGAGCATTTGCTGTCAATGAGGCAGTATTGTTGACCAACCCATCCGCACACCATATGTAAATCGGATCATTCGCTATACCACTGGTGTAATTAGTCGTACTGGAGCCGGAATTTCCATTTGGTGTAATTTGTGAAAAACCAGAAAGAGAAACCGCTGCCGATAAGAAGCTTATAAATACTATTCTTTTCATACTATTTTTCTTTTTCATCCTCAAGCAATGCCATCTTTTTCTCTAAGTCCATGATCTCATTCGCATAACGCTCCTTATCCTTAGGATCAGAAACTGCATCCATTTTTTGCTTACAGTCATTCATCATGCTGATCAATTGCTCACTGGTGTATTTTTTTTCTGACACATTCGTAACAGGAACCTTGGATTCCGCTTTTTCCACCTTTTCAACTCCTTGAGCCTCATGAATAATTACTCCATTTGACGTAGTAGTCTTGGATGGAGATTCAGCACTTGTTTTAAGGGCTTGCGCGGAGACACCTTTATATAATGGGAACAAACTCAGTAAAGAGCATAACGTTAAGATCTTCATGTCAGATTTTTTACAAAGATAGACAGGAATGATTATTAAAAGGTTGCACCTTTCAGGAAAAGTCAAATATCGAATTTTCTACAAGACAAGTCTTTATTTCTTCTTACAATCATGTGCAAGATAAATTTTGAGAAATACCACAAATTCGGTATTTTTGCAAAGAAATAAACACTTATTTAAAATTAATCTAAATAAAAAGTTTATGATTACCGTAACGGAATCAGCTCGCAAACAAGCGCTTCGATTGATGGAAGACGAGGGGAAAGACGGATTTTTTATTCGTGTTGGTGTAGATGGAGGAGGATGCTCCGGACTGATGTACCAATTAACCTTCGATAATTCCGAAAAAGACGGAGACAAAAGTTTTGAAGACAATGGCATCAAAGTCGTTGTAGACAAAAAAAGTTACCTGTATTTGATTGGGACAACCCTTGATTTTTCAGGTGGATTGAACGGGAAAGGATTTGTTTTCAATAATCCAAATGCAGGTCGCACTTGCGGCTGCGGAGAATCGTTTTCCCTCTAAACAGCGTATCAGATGGGATATACCGAAAATGAACTGGCCAAGGATCTTGAGAACCAAGAATACAAATTTGGTTTTGTTACGAATATCGAAGCTGATAAAGTTCCGAAGGGACTGAATGAAGATATCATCCGATTGATTTCATCAAAAAAGAATGAGCCGGAATGGATGTTGGAATACCGATTGAATGCTTTTCACATTTGGAAGGACATGACCGAACCTGAGTGGGCACATGTACAATACGAAAAGCCTGATTTTCAAGGAATAAGTTACTATTCTGCTCCTAAAAAAGCAAAAAAATACGAATCCTGGGATGACGTTGATCCGGAATTGAAGGAGACCATGGCGAAGTTAGGCATCTCTCTTGAGGAGCAGCAACGACTTACTGGAGTAGCAGTTGATTTCGTGATGGATTCCGTATCCGTGGGCACATCATTTAAAGGGAAATTGAAAGAACTAGGAATCATCTTCTGTTCTTTTTCAGAAGCGGTTCAAGAGCATCCAGAATTGGTTCGAAAACACATGGGAACAGTTGTTCCAGTGACAGATAATTTTTATGCTGCGCTGAATTCGGCGGTATTCACGGACGGATCCTTCTGTTATATTCCGAAAGGAGTGCGCTGCCCAATGGAACTTTCTACCTATTTCCGCATAAACGAAGGTGGCACAGGTCAGTTTGAGCGTACGTTGGTCGTGGCAGATAAAGGATCCTATGTTTCTTATCTGGAAGGATGCACTGCTCCTCAGCGCGATGAAAATCAACTTCACGCTGCAGTTGTAGAATTGATTGCTTTGGACGATGCTGAGATCAAATATTCTACCGTTCAGAACTGGTATCCTGGTGATAAAGAAGGTAAAGGCGGCGTATTCAATTTTGTCACTAAGCGAGGTTTGTGTGAACGAAACGCAAAGATCTCCTGGACACAAGTTGAAACAGGTTCAGCGGTGACTTGGAAATATCCTTCTTGCATTCTAAAAGGCGATCATTCTGTGGGAGAATTTTATTCTGTTGCAGTAACGAACAACTTTCAGCAGGCAGATACCGGAACGAAAATGGTGCATTTAGGCAAACACACCAAAAGCACGATTATTTCGAAAGGAATCTCCGCAGGAAAATCGCAGAATTCTTACCGGGGTTTGGTCCAGATTCATAAAAATGCTGATCACGCTCGCAACTTTTCGCAATGTGATTCTTTGTTGATGACGGACACATGTGGAGCTCACACCTTTCCATACATTGAATGCAAGAACAGTAGTGCTAAGATCGAACATGAAGCTACCACTTCCAAGATCGGTGAGGACCAGATTTTTTATTGTTTGCAACGCGGGATTAGTGAAGAAAAGGCAATCAGCCTGATAGTTAATGGATATTGTAAAGAAGTGTTGAATCAGCTTCCAATGGAGTTTGCAGTTGAAGCACAGAAATTGTTGGCAATAAGTCTTGAAGGCTCCGTTGGTTAAATTCAGAGCAAAGAACAAGGAACAAAGAACAATGGCTCTGTCTTCTAAAGTGAATAAAGAAGACGGAAACAAAAAGCAAGGAAAATAACATTTAACAGAAATGATTAAAATAGAGAATTTACATGCATCGATCGAAGGAAAAGAGATCCTGAAGGGATTGAATCTCGAAGTGAAAGCAGGAGAAGTGCATGCGATCATGGGTCCGAACGGAGCAGGAAAAAGTACGCTTGCTTCCGTACTGGCAGGAAGAGAGGAATATGAGATCACGGATGGATCGGTAACTTTTGACGGCAAGGACCTACTTGAACTTTCAACCGAGGACCGTGCTCGTGAAGGCTTGTTTCTTGCTTTTCAATACCCGGTAGAAATTCCTGGCGTATCAAATATCAACTTTTTGCGCACCGCACTCAACGAAATCAGAGCATATCAAGGTAAAGAGCAGATCAGTGCGAAGGATTTTATGGCTTTGGTACGTGAACGTTCAGCCATTGTTGAGTTAGACGCCAAACTTGCGTCCAGGTCCGTAAACGAAGGATTCTCAGGTGGTGAGAAAAAACGAAATGAGATCTTCCAGATGGCTATGCTGGAACCGAAGCTGGCCATTCTCGATGAAACAGACTCGGGACTTGACATTGATGCGTTGAGAATCGTAGCCGGAGGCGTAAACAAATTGAAATCGAAAGACAACGCAACGATCGTTATCACACACTACCAGCGTTTACTCGATTACATCGTGCCAGATTTCGTACATGTACTTTACAATGGCAGAATCGTAAAAACAGGCCCGAAAGAACTTGCCCTTGAACTGGAGGAGAAGGGGTACGACTGGATTAAGGAAGAATTGGAAAACGCATAGATTGCTGTTCATGGAAACTGTATCAACAAAAAAACTGGATCGTTTCACGCAATCCCTTACGCCTACTAGGATTTCCTTACCAAAGGAACAGTTGGATCTTGCAAAAGCCGTTCTTGAACAAAAAGACTTCCCTACAACCAGAGATGAAGCGTGGAAATATACACGTGTTGGCAAGATAGCAACCCTGGAACCACGTACAGAAACGGCGACCCTACAGGAATCCGAATGGCAGGCGTTTCTCAACTTGAACTTTTCGTTTGCAGTCATCTTTGTTAATGGAACTGTTCAAAAGATCATTCATTCTAAAGCGGAGGTAGAAGGAATAAAAATTACTCCTTTTTCTGAATGTTCTGAAGATCAACTTTCAAGTAATTCAGAGTCTGCACCAGACGTGTTTGACGCATTAAATCTGGTCTATCTCAATGATGGTATTCAGCTTTCCGTTGAAAAGAATGCAGTCATCGAACATCCTGTATTGTTTATTCATTTTTTCTCAGGTACGCAGAGCGTTCATCATTCGAGGCTGAATATTTCGCTCGCACCGAGCAGTAAACTGGAAATCATACAACAATTTGTTGGTCAGGGCGCTGAGATCAATTACGGAAACAATCATTCCGAAATACAGATTGCCGATAACGCGCAACTTGAAATGCACAAGATCCAGGTTAGTTTAACATCAAATTACCTGATTTCAAGAGAAACGATTGATCAATCTGCGAACAGTACATTTACACTTCATACTCATACTTCAGAAAGTATTTTTGTCAGAAATGACACCACGGTGCGTGTGAATGGTACAAATTCCGAAACGAATTTATATGGATCTTATCTTCTGAAAGAAGATGAGCATGTGGATAATCATACGTGCATTGATCATCGTGCGCCTCATTGTCTATCAAACGAATTGTACAAAGGTGTGATCGGTGGAAAGTCAACGGCCGTATTCAACGGTAAGGTATTTGTTCGACAGGACGCTCAAAAGATCAATGCGTTTCAGTCAAACGCTAATGTACTGACCAGTGATTCTGCGAGTGTTAATTCAAAACCGGAACTGGAAATCTATGCGGATGACGTAAAATGTTCTCATGGTTCGACCACAGGTCAGCTCGATGATGAAGCCGTGTTTTACCTTCGCGCCAGAGGTATTTCGGAAAAAGCAGCAAAGGATCTATTGATACAAGCATTCCTCGATGATGCCTTTTCTAAGACAACCAATGCCGACGTTCAGGAAATACTAGAAACAGCCGTAAATAGGTACTTCGGATAGCAAGTCTTCGCAGACTACTCCATAAAGGAACTGATGTCATCATCATCAAGGTCCGAAAGATCTTTTAGCCACAGCGCAATCTCGCTCATAATCTTCGCCTTCTGGGATTCTTTCGGAGCCGTATCTTCGAGGTAATCCTTCAAGTGCAGCTGAGCTTCCAATATGTGTCTTTCTTCGAAGGGACCTTCCATGTTTTCCATGATCGTCAAACAATCAAGTGCTTCCATAAAATCACCATCCGCTGCGATCTCTACGAACTCAGGCAAGTAGTAGCTGTAATTTAATTTGCTATTCCAGATAGTTGTTAAAAGAGGTTGACGAATGCCAATAAACTGCTCATCTCTTAAAATCCCAATCATTTCTTCAGCTGCAGCCGATTCGTTCAAGTCAGATAAGAATTGAATTATTTCCTGTTGCTCCTCAGGGCCCTTTGTCAACAATAGTGCTGCCAATGGTCGAAGTATGTGTACCGTGCCCTCATTTTTCAAGATCTGAAGATTTTTAGAAAATTTTTGGCCTTCCGACGAGGCAAGTTCGCTCATTATTGAATTAAGCTTCTGATCTTTTCGGGATACTTTCTTTTCCACCTGCTGATTTTTTAACAAAGTTAATTAATTCGGGGCTGTGAAGGTGTTTGCTAATGTTGAATATCTTTGCACCATGAAGGTTTACAGGTTTCTACCGATTCTATTTGTGGTCATTCTTTTACATTCCTGTGGACTGGAAACTGCCAAGCCATTCAAGCATCAGTTTGTGATCCTCGCATCAGACTGCTTGACACCCAAGGATTCTACTCTTTTTTCAGCATTCTCGCAATCTTCAGGAATCAAGGTTCGTATTCTTCATCTTACATCAGATCAAATCAAATCACGACTGAGCAATGAAAGGATCGAAACAGAAATTGACGCCATGCTGCTCAGTTCGAGTTACGATGCGCTGCAAACGGAGTCAAGTAATTTGTTGCAGAAAATTCCTTTAGATAGTTTTCCGGCAGATTTAAACACAAGATACAGATCTCACCGACAAATGCTCGCAGGACTGGGTTATGATCCGTATGTAATCATTAAAAGAAAGGAAGCCACAGCAACAAAAAATTATGCTTCTCTTTTAAATTCGGACGGCTATACCACCGATTTGAAGGACATTTCGTCTATTGCACCCTTTTACCTTTTTTTATACCACAAACACAGCGGCAATGCTGCCTACTCTGCTGATGCATGGATCGAGGACCTTTCATCAAAGTGCATCAAGAAACTTTCGGAAAAAGACACGCTCATCTATGCCCAACTCCTGTTTACGAAACGATCCCACTTCTTAAAAAAGAAAGAGAACGCCTTCATAAGTTATCGCGATGGCGAACTCATTTTCCCTAATCAGCGAATTGGAGGTTCCTATTACGATATGCCAAGTATGGGTATTGTGAAACAAGCTCGCAACTATTCAAATGCCCTTGAACTCTTAAGATTCCTAACCACCAAACAAGGAAACCGAAAACTGAACAAACGATTGCAGACCATATCCTTTTTTGCAGATTCCAGGCGCATACGCTTCAAACGTTTTCACACTTCTCCCTTGCGAATGGAGAAATTCATTCCGAATATCCTTCAGTTGATCGACTAAGGAAAAACAACGACATTTTTTCGCATCTTTGTGTGATTTTTGAAACCACACTACCATGCAAAATCAACCGGCGAATTCGCCTACCATACCTATTGCTCAAATTCACAAAAATGCCAAATTCAGACTGTCACTCTTGGCTTACAGCCTGAGTTTTCTATTAGCCTTCAGCTCAATTGTGTTTATCCATTTTATCTGGCTGAGTCTCCCCTTGTTTTTCTCCTCCATAGTATTGTTACAACGAACAACTCGTGTGAGAAAACAACTTTGTGCCATGGAAGTGAGCGGAGATGCGCTCATCATTTCAGGAGGACAAAACGACACCGTCACCGATATTAAAAGTATTCGAAGAATACGTTCCACAAAGATCGGAAGGCAAAAGTTTACACAAGTGCATTTTAAACTAGACGGTACAGAACGTAAAGTGATGCTCCTGACACCCCTGGAAGATAGTCCGGGAACACTCTTAACCGAACTAAAAAAAAAGAAAAAGGCAGATCTGTAAGCCGGGTTCTGTGATCCACCGTGGTGGACGTCTGTCATTTATCTAGTTCCGAATTCACATTCGGAATCCATCGACCTACCCTCCGAGTCGGGCGAGTAACCCTTTCATCAGTCCGAAAACCGACATCCTCGGTATACATGGTCTTTCAGCCCGTAAGGTTTACCTTGCTGCACCTGTCACCAGCTACACGGTGAGCTCTTACCTCACCTTTTCACCTTTTCCGAAACGAGGACAAGCCTGTCTCGGTAGTTTTCCTTTCTGTGGCACTTTCTGTTACCGACCGAAGCCAATACCTTCCTGTTAGGAAGTACGGCACTCTATGCTGCCCGGACTTTCCTCTCTCCCGACGAATCGGGACAGCGACAGACCGATCTGCCTTTTGACAAAGGTACGAATAGAAAAAACTATTGCTTGATAAACTTTTTGGATGACAAGAAATCTCCTGCAAACATGCGAATTGTGTAAACACCCGAAGCCAATCCTGAAACATCAAAAACTGCCCAAGGAGTGTTGCCCAAAATCTCTTGCATGACCTCTCGGCCAAACTGGTCAACCAAACTTGCTTTGGTAAGATTCCTTTCAGATCTCACGGTAAGTAAATCGGTTGCAGGAATGGGATATATTTCAGCATCCCATACCAATTCTTCAATCCCAGCGTCCAGTCCAAGGTAATGATCACGGTACTCGATGGAACTTACGACTTCATTCCCCAATACCTCATTGGTAGTGAATTTCAACAAAGGCATCAGTTCACCATTCGTCCACCACTCATATTCGTGCACATTTGGCAGATCAAGCGGAATCCATGTTCCACCCAAAATCGGAACTTCTGTATATATCGAATCTGTTTCCGTAATATCATGACGCACTCTCAAAACATCAAACGTCCCGTAGGGCGTAGTAAGGGACCCATATCCATCTACTGTCGTAGTGCGTGTTCGATGCTGATTCCAGATAGCATTATAAATCGGATTAAAGTCTATTTTACTGAACCCTCTTGAAAAATGAGTGTCCCCAAATGCCAAAGGCAATGCATAATGCGTTTCTATCGTATCCGATTTAATAGGAAGATCGAATGTGGTCCCATTCGAGGTAACCTTCATCGAATACCCCACATTAGTGATCGAATCTACAGCAACCTTTGCATATTGATAGATATTCTCGATCGTAATGGGCAAAAAAGAAGTGATCGTCGCAATTGGCAGATCAGATGACTCTATAAAATACGTTGCCTGATAATTAGCCGGAGCCGTAAATCCGAACATAAACTGAACAAAGAAGGGAGCCTCTGACATTGGGGCAAAGTGTCGTAGATTCTGACTGTTTGCAGTCAGGGCTGAGAAATCCCATGAATACGCCGCTCCGGTAGATGTAAAATCATACCCATTGTCCGCAGCCACACTAGTACGTAAGGTATCTCCTCCATTGGCAAAATCCTGCGAATTAAGTGTGATTCCCTGTCCGAAAATTAAAGTGGTAAAGCAAGTTGTAAAAAGTAGTAATCGTTTTTTCATACGTAATTATTTATTCTCCCGGAATACCGAAGGAAATGGTCCCGTCGAATGGGAGTTGATTTCCGGTAGCATTGCTCATTAAACAGTTGACCTGTGCTGTGACGATATATATTTTCTTTCCGTTTCCATCCAGTCCGAAGTATTTAACCCCCGAAATGTGAAAAGTAGCGGATTGATTGTTTTCTAATTCTGTCGAATAAATACCTCCATTATGTTTTACTTCAAGCGTTATATTGAAGTCCTTTTCGACCATTTTATAAACGCTTTCAAATATGGAAAAATCATCCAGAAAATTACCTTCGGCAGCTCCATCTGCAAGGACGTTTCGAATTCTCTTCGCACCATTGGTAAATGTGATCTCAGCGCTTAAGGTATGGATCTGAGAAGTGAGGTGACTCATAAGTGTTTCGTCATTGCTTACTTCCACTCCGTCAATCAGCCATTTTACGGCAGCAACATCCACGATATCTGAATCGACCCAGGCATGCACAAATCCTTGCTGATCCACATAATGTCTGACAAGCGCTAAAACTGATTTTTCGTAACCAATGATCATTTCATTACACACACTTGCCTGACTACCGTCTGTAAATGTAACAGCAGCGCACACGTCGTAATTACCCGGCTCAGAAAACTCAAGCTGATTTACTCCCATCTGAATTCCATTCACAAACCATTTAATCTCCTGAATGTAATCCGCATTTGGAAAATCTTCCCGTGAAAACTCAGCCAATGTCGATTGATCATTCAGGAAATAAGTTAGGTCACCTGAAAGTCCGGACTGAAAAACAGATGAAGGCATATCCAGTTTTCCATCAAGAATTTTTACTGTC
This sequence comes from uncultured Flavobacteriia bacterium, assembly GCA_903928365.1. GTDB lineage: Bacteria > Bacteroidota > Bacteroidia > Flavobacteriales_D > Crocinitomicaceae > M0103. The sequence continues at coordinate 11,668 of CAIYQV010000207.1, read as the reverse complement.
ACCTCATCATTGCCGTTTGATAATGTACCCTTAAACCGCTGAACACCATTCCAAATGTCACTTCCAGTTGTTAATGTACATCCATTCTCTCCCGCCGCCAAAACAATACTTTCGTTCCCAAGTTGAGCATCCACTGCAAAAACCGGAGCACCTTGTATGGGTGGTTCTTCCACTTCTACCTTGTGACAAGAAGCACCCACTAAGGTCAGCGCAAGCAATAAAATTACCGAACCAAAAATACTTCTACTCATTTTGTTAATGCTGCTTTCAATGTAATCCCTGCAGACCAAGGATGCTGGTTTTGTTCACCTTCGAATCGGTCAGAAGCTAACGGATGTAATGCCTGGTATTTCACATTGACACCAATTGTCATTTGCTCGTTGATCTGATAAGCATAGCCTAATTGAGGCTGCAAACTGTATTTATTCAGAAGCGAGACATCCGTAATACCCTGAGTCATACGAAAAACTTCGCCATTCATGCTCTGTACTCTACGCAAGGATGAAAACAAATTCCTTCCTGCATCCAGACCTGCAATCCATTGATGTCTTCCTTTCGTAAACCCTACTCTCAATGGCACACTTAAATTAGCTACCCCTGTGAACGAATAAGCATTGTCATACGTAGAGTAGCCAAAACCATAGATCTTGGTTCGCTCTCTGATCTCAAGGTGATTGAGGTTTTGCCAGGTAAATGAGAGTCCTGCACCAACTTGCCATCTCCCCAAATGAACATCTACACCGGAAGAAAGTGCTGTCAGACCGTTCATCTTCATACCTGTTGATTCGTCGGTCCAGGACTGTTGGACACCACCATCAAGTGCGACATACCAAGATGCACGAATTTTTCTTTTCATGGTAGAGACAGGAAATAGCATCATTTCTGCGTCCGATTTCTTGACCTGATCTAACTCTAAATACTTTAAAGTAATTTGCTCGTTAGGTAGTACACTCTGCTCAGGAATCATCGATTGTTGTTCGATTTCCTCTGGCAAGGATACTACCTCTATTGTTTCGATTTTCAGCACTCCGGCTGTTGTTACACTACTATTTTCTTCCTTATTATTTAGAATTTCAGGATGTTCAATCTGCTCTTGAGCTTCTGACAGTGACAATGCATTATTCACTTTCGATCCTGAGGTCAAAACCTTTTGTTCTGTGTTTGAATCCGAGACCAAACCGTCATTTAACGGTGTGAAAAACAACAAGGAAAACATGCCAAACATGACAAAACTACTAATCCACCATGCCCGGGCTTTTCTCGATCTTTTCACAGGAAGTTCACGCTCAATTTCATCAAAAAACTGTGGGTCGTAAGTGAATTCCTGCTGCGCTTCTGCATTTCGGAACAACTGGTCCATATCGTTCTCAGACCAACTCATACCACCATTTTTGTTTGAAGTGACTCCAGCCTGTCAAGTTTATCTCTCAATAATTTGCGCGCAGTAGATAAATGCCATTTAGAGGTGCCTTCAGACATTCCCAGCAATTCACCTATCTCTTTATGATTGTAGCCGTCGATCACATAAAAATTGAACACTTGTGCACTTACGGGAGGTAATTCTTTGATCAGCGCAAGCAGGTTTTCATAGCCTATCGCACCTTCACCTTCATTCAACGAGGAAGAATCGGTGAATTCCAATTCACGATCTGTCTCCTTATATGCGATATGCTCATTGTGTTTTTTACTTCTTCGGTATTCGTCAATCAGACAATTCACCATGATCCGTTTGGACCAGGCGTTAAAATTGACTTCTCCTTCAATGGCATCCAACCCTTTCAGGATCTTCATAAAACCCAAATTCAAAGCAGCACGCGCATCTTCTTCATTGTGGTGGTAGCGAAAACACACAGGCATGAGACTTTTGAAACAATGTATATACAATGCCTGTATAGCACGACGATCGTCCCGTTTGCATGCGTTTAGTATCTCCGAAGTGATCTCCACGTGTACACCTGTGAATATGACTTTTATTTGATTCTGCAAGATACGTTTATTTTCGACGTTTTACCAACATTTAACAAGAGCAGTGTCACCTTTAAGTCATTGGACACTACCCATTAATATAGAACGCATGTTATCTTTGAAGGGTTGGAATAATTAGTCAGAATGAAATTATACCTTATCAGACACGCAAAAACAGACCCTCACAGCAGTACGGGAAAGGACTTTGACCGCAAACTGCTTCCACGCGGCAAACAACAAGGGCTGGAGCTTTCCACTTTTTTGAACGAACAACAAATTCACGTGGAAAAAGTCCTTTGTTCGTCGGCTATACGAACGAAAGAAACCTGGCGATACCTTTCTGAAAACTGGACTGCACCCATTGAATTCGTACCCGAACTTTACCTTTGTAATCACCTGACAATGCTTCAATTGATCAACAATTCAAACTATCAAGAAGACCTCATGATCATCGGACATAACGAGGGGATTTCTGAATTGGCCACTTACCTTTCAGGTACAACTGTTCATATGAAAACAGGCATGCTGGTCGAACTGACTTTTCAAGGATCAAGTTGGACTGAACTCACCTGTGAAAGTGCGACAATCACTCGGACGTATCGTTCTTCTGCGAAGTAGGTCGGTAATGATAAACCACTGTGTTTCTCAATTCTGCATTTGATTGTGCACCTTCCTGCTCTTTTCTTAGCCCCTCCTCTTCCAGCTGCCTCATTCGCTCAAGGTACATTCCTTCCAGATCAGGTGGATCAATTCCCATTTCCTTTTCGATCTCATATTGGAATTTTGGTCGTTGCGGACCTGTCTGCCTGAAAACAAAAGCCATTACGGTACCCACCGCCATTCCTACAAAATGTCCTTCCCAACTGATCTTCTCCTCCATCGGAAATATTCCCCAGATCATACTTCCATAGAGAAATACAATAAACAAGGAAAGAGCTTGCAGCGGAAGGTATTTTCGAAGCACGCCGGAAGTAAATAAAAAACCTGCCAGAAAGTAAATGATCCCGCTCATCCCAATGTGGTATGCCCCTGTATTTTCGGCATAGATCCAAACGCCAAATCCCGTTAGCAGCCAACCAATCAACAAAACCTTCCAAGCAATGGGACGGTAATAATAAAATAAGGAACTAATGAGTAATAAGGTTGGAATAGAATTATTAACGATGTGCTCTATCTCACGCTGCGAGTGAATGAATGGCATCGTGAGTATTCCGATAAGCCCATTCCATGTGCGTGGCAAGATTCCTAGCTTATAAAAATCAAAATCGAACAGATGTTGCGCCCAGTAAAACAGCCACATGATAACCAAAATAAATCCAGATACCAGAAAAGAGGCTGACCAAGATCCAAAAGAAGGCTGATTACGCATGCGGCGGCTTTGTCAAATGGTGTGCCTTTACTTCATAACTGACAGTTTGTCTATTTGGGATGGTAAAAAGAGATTTGAAGATTTGAGGATTCGATGGTTCGAGGATTCGAGGATTTGAGGATTTGATGATTTGATGAATGAAACATTCCTGTTCACTCTGCGAGGAGGGGAATAAATAATCAAATTCTCAAATTTTGAAATACTTTTGTTTTATGGAAGAAATTCGCAATAAAGTGGAAGAAAGTGGCTTGATCCAGTTGGATCTGGCGGCATTCAAACCGAAAGCAGAAATTTGCGAGATCGACATCGCTGATCAATTATGGCAAGGGCTCATTCTGAAAGAAAAAGATTTTCGCACCTGGATCAAGGAACATGACTGGCAACAGTATCACGGAAAAGCCGTTTGCGTTTTTTGCTCAGCAGACGCTATCGTTCCAACATGGGCTTTCATGCTGGTCGCTTCTCAGATCAATGAACTTGCATCGTATTTTATCATAGGATCCAGAGAGGATCTCGAAAAGGCACTTATTCAAAAAGCCATTGGTGACTTGCCACTTACTGAATTGATCGATGGAAAAATTATTATCAAAGGGTGTTCAGATATTACTTCTCCTGAGTTTGCGATGAGTGAACTGCTCAAAAGAATCCAGCCGGTGGCGAAGAGCATCATGTACGGCGAACCCTGTTCAACCGTGCCTATCTACAAACGTAGATGATCACTATGAAATAGGCTGAGCGTTCAATCCCTTCTTCTCAAGATCATTCAACACTTCAGGCAAGATCTCCTTCAAACGATCAAAGGATTTCATATTATCGTGAAAAACAACAATGTCACCTGACCTGATCTCTTTTTCCGCCTTGTGAATAATCCGTTGGGTTGGTACATTCTGATCGTAATCATAGGAAAGCCATGTCCACATGATGATCCTGAATTTTTTTCGAAGAACACGCGATTGCTTCCCAGTCATACGTCCATATGGTGGCCGGAACAGCGAACTTTCAATGTACTTTGAAGCTTCATCCACTGAATCCAGATAAGAAGACTCTTCAGTAACGATCCCCTTTTCATGTCGCATGGTATGATTACCAACGGCATGACCCTCAGAAAGGATCTGTTTGAAGATTTCAGGATGTTTACGCACATTGTCACCAACACAAAAGAAGGTGGCCTTCATCCCTTTTTCCTTTAAAAGCTCAAGTATCCAAGGCGTCGCCTCCGGAACGGGTCCATCATCAAATGTCAGGTAAACCGTTTTGTTATCGTTTGCCACACGCCATACCCGATGTCGAAAGAACATTGAAATATAACCCGGCACACGAAAAAACTTCACCGCTCTCCGCTTACTGCTTCACGGAGTCACCTACAGGAACTTGTTGCATCAGGCTTTCAAGGTCCATTGGGCTCATTTCATCCTGATCTACTGAAGGAGCTTTCCCTTTCAAGTAACCATAATGAACACCCATGGCCTCTACATAATCCTGCAACTGGAACAACATGCTAGCATAACGCCCTGCTTTCGCTCCTCTTCGGGTACTCTCACCATTGGCATTCGCTTTATCTTCCAGTCCGCGATAGATCTTAGGGAACACATTCTTGTAAAGGTCTTCGATCGTTTTGAATAAACGTTTCGCGAATGCCCCATTTTTATTTCCATCCTCCGGATCAGCCGCAAAAGCATACATTTTGAAATAAGCGTCCATGGCTGCATACAAATCTCCTGAATTTTCGGGATTCGCCGCAAAATACGGATCACTCTCACCAAAATACGTGAAGATAGATTCCAGTTGATCGGCTACTGTGTTACCCAATTTCTCAGCTCCCTGAATATCTCTGGAACGATACAGGATTCCGACGTAATCATGTAGTATACCATCTGAATAAGCCTTGAATTCCGCTCCGCCATTCACATATTGTTCACGGCCTGCTTGTGATGGCTCTCCATAATCGATGACGATTTCGGCTGGCATCACTTCCAGTGAGCGATGGATCAGTTTTTTCGCTTTTTCACGATTGGCTTTGCTCTGTTTTTCAAGAGCCGGAATTGCTTCTTCTAATTTCTTAGCCTGAGCTGCCGCTCCAGTACTCTTCATTCTTGTAATATTCGATTTATTAAATTCGATCTCACGATCTGCCTGATCTGCTTTCGCGAGGAAATCATCTGCAAGGGATGCAAAATGCAAACGGTACTGCGTTGTATGACGACGCGTGTAGTAATCTGTCAAAACGTCCGGATTACTCATAGCGCCATAAGCATACTTGGTCATCAGATTCGGATACATGGCTTCTGAGTAACGCATAGTCATATCGTTCAATGGACTCAATTCAAAGGCCATCCCATTTTGTTTCACATATCCTTTGGTGTACAAGGCAATGGAAACATCCGATCCGCCCGGACTTGAGAAATAGATTCCACGTTTCCAGTCATTATTTGCAAGGATATCCAGCATCATGACCTGCTCACGCGTTATACCACGTGCTTCGAAATTAAATCTCAGTTCTTTGTGACACTTACTCACCTCGTTCGCCTTGATCACACCGGATTTCACAGCATTCGCTGCATTTACCTTCAAGATAAACCCTGTACTCGGGAATACACGTACTTTACGCTGCCCTGAATAAGTCACCAGATTATCATCATTACGTACGAATGCCATGGCATCTGACAGATCGGTGTAATCCCATGATTTATCGTAATTCATCACCAGATCCTGGAACACTTGCCCTTGTCCTTCAGGAAGAGTGATCATGCCATTTTGCAAAGCACTCAACACTTCAAATGCAGCGCGGTATTTTGAATAAATGGCGTCTTCCAGTTTGGCAGAACTATTAGTCGTCAAAGAAACTTTCAATTCCTGGATGCGTGACATGACATTTGGCTGCGTAGATGAGAATCCATTGGCCAACTGAGTAGCTTGTGTGTTGAAAGCCAGCGTAGCATCCTCTGCTGCCTTACGATTGAATTTCAAACGCATCGCAATGACTTCTTTCAACATCTTTTCGCTCGCATTGAGATAGAACATCTCGAACAGATTAGAGAACAAGACCTGGTCCGTATTTCCCGCATACATCAGGATCTGATCCTCACGGAACTTGATCGGAAGTGGGTCGGAATCGTAGGCACGCATCTTCATCTGATCAGTATACCAGTCCGTCTGCATGAGCGACAAGTTACACACACGTACATCCGTACGTTTGCCTTCTACCTCTTGCATGTACCAAAGCGGGAAGGTATCATTATCCCCATTCGTAAAAATAATTCCATTTTTAGCGCAAGACTCCAAGTAATTCAACGCCAGATCATCTGCTGACGTTTTGAGGCTTCGGTCATGGTCATCCCATCCCTGCATTCCCATGATCAATGGCGCTGATAAACCGAGAACACTTGCAACGACTGCACCCTGCATTTCTTTCTTCAATACATTTCTAAGTAGCATCATCACACCAATCATCACTAACGAGATCAACGCAATGATCAACCAGGACATCGCATTAGGCATGCCTACTTCACTACTCATATCCAATACTCCGAAAAGGAACAGTCCGGCGCCTGCCACCATGAGTGCTTTGATGAGATCCGATTTGGAAAAACGCAAATAGGCGTCGTACAACGCGTACACACCAATACCTATCCAGAACGCAAAGAAATAGAATGAACCTGCATAGGCGTAATCACGTTCGCGTGGCTCGATCGGTTTTTGATTCAGGTAGACGACAATGGCTATACCTGTAAACAAGAAAGCAAGAAACAAAACGAAGGCGTCTTTCGGTGCTCTCCAGAAATGGAAGATCAGACCTATGACACCGAAGATAAGTGGTAAAAAGAAGAATTTATTATTCGCCGGGGTCTGGCTTGTAAAATAAGGTGCAGCCTTATCCTGATCACCAAGTCGCGCATTGTCCACCGCACCAAAACCAGATATCCAGTTACCGCGCATCGCATCACCATGACCCTGAATGTCATTCTGACGACCGGCAAAATTCCACATGAAATAACGCCAGTACATCCAATTGCACTGGTAGCGGAAGAAATACGTCATGTTCTCACCAAATGTTGGCAAGCGCATCCCATCCTTCCCTTTATCGGTAACCGTACCATCATTCGCATCATATCCGGACCATTTTTTATACCCATCAATATGCTGTGGCGTTTGATCAGAATACATACGCGGAAAGAACGTTGTTTGCGCATACGTCGCCACGGAATTCAGACGGTCCTGAGCATTGGATTCAAAATATTTCTCCTCGTAAGACGCTGCTTTTTCGGCTGCATATTTCTTCGCGGCTTCTTCATTTCTAAAGGCTTTCAACACCTGATCTCCTTTCGTCACAACAAAACGACGCAGATAGAACGGTGAGCGGCTATCATACATGGAAGGATCATTCTCCACAGAATTCCAGTATTGACCAAATGCAAGTGGGGAAGTTCCGTACTGTTCACGCTTCAAGTATGCGTGCAAGGTAACAAGGTTTTCCGGGTCGTTTTCATCCAGCGGCGTATTGGCATTGGAACGAATCACGATCACCGCAAACGAACCATAGCCGATCAGCAAAAGGATCAATCCCATGACAGCATTATAGAGGATCGAACGATTATTTTTGCGAGCATAACGCAAGGCCCAAATACAACCTGCGATCAATACACCAAAGAAGAAAACCGTGCCCGCGAAGAAAGGCAACCCAAGAGAATTTACAAAAGCAACCTCAAACGCCGAAGCCATCGAAATAGATCCCGGAATGACACCTTCCTGAATGAATCCAAGAATGAACACGGACAAAATTCCTGTAATCAGAATCCCTTTCAGATCCGCATTCTTCCAGTAACGGAAGTAGATCATGAAGCCGATAGCAGGCACCACCAGGATACCCAAAAGGTGGACTCCAATCGCTAGACCCAGTAAGAACATGATCAATAAGATCCATCTGTTAGGTGCAACATCTGAAGACAAAGTACCATCCTGAATTTGCATCATTTCTTCATCCCATTTCAGAATCGCCCAGAAAATACCAGCCGTAAACAATGACGCCATAGCGTACACCTCACCTTCCACTGCGGAGAACCAGAAAGAATCAGAAAAGGTGTAAGCCAGAGAACCAATGGCAGCCGAAGCGAAAATGACCACCTGGTCAGCGCAACTGAGTTCTTTTTTGTCTTTCAGGATCATTTTCTTGATGAGCAGGGTCAGAGACCAGAACATGAAGAGGATGGTAAGCGAACTGGAGATTGCCGACAAACGGTTGATCCAAACTGCTACATTTTCAGGATCCGCAAAGAAGGAGAACAATCTACCAAGCACCATAAACAAAGGCGCACCCGGAGGGTGACCAACTTCCAATTTATACGCTGCTGTAATGTATTCACCACAGTCCCATAAACTTACGGTATCCTCGATCGTGATAAAATAAACAGCGGTTGCGATCAAAAAAACCAACCAACCCAGATAGGTATTCCACTTACTGTATGTCATTTTCAAAATTTTTGGGAACCAAAAAATCAAGTAGATATTTCGGAACGACGCGAATTTAAGGATAAAACAAAACCTATTTCTCTCAAAAATTGCTAATTATTGACAATGACACGGTAAAAAGCCAAGCTATTCCGAAAAAAATCAGCGAAATCTTTTCCGTTTTTTTAGAAGAGAAAAAAATTTTATTCTAAATTTGCCCTCGCAATTGACCCATGGTGTAAACCTCCTGTACTCCGTTTCGGAGGTCAGGCTGGCAACACCGAAGTCAAAGATTGACCCATGGTGTAACTGGCAACACGTCTGATTTTGGTTCAGAAGAGTCTAGGTTCGAGCCCTAGTGGGTCAACAAGTACAGAGCGAGAGTGAGAGCGGAGAGCGTCACTCTCGTTTTTTTTTGTGATTTAGGGCGAGACGCGCGGCCCTGAACTTGTGGAAGGGTTTATTCCGAGCGGAATGAAATGAAGACGAGGAAAGCGTCACTCTCGTTTTTTTTGAATCATAGGTCGAGTATCGCGGCGAGAAATCATTGGCAATTACCCCGTTTTAGTATACGATAAAACATATAACCAAAACTATTTCGTTGTAAATATATGTATTTGCATATAAAAATGTATTTTTGATTAAAATTATATCAAAAAGCATATAATGAAAGGCATTGCTGAATTTGTAAAAGAGCGACGAAAAGAAGTTGGATTAACTCAAGAAGAGTTTGCAGAACGGGCTGGTGTTGCGCTTACTGTTATCCGAAAAATTGAGCAAGGAAAAACCAATCTCCATATGGATAAGGTAAATCTTGTACTAAATATGTTTGGGCACGAATTGGCAGCGGTAAGTAGTAAAGAACTCAAAGAAACTCAATCATGAGACAAGCCAGGATCTATTATCAGGATAAAGTGGCGGGCATACTGACGGAAACAGATGAAGGAGAGTATGTATTTCAATACGAAGAAGATTATATTGAGAATCATCCGAATGATTTCATTACGTTCTCAATGCCGGTATCAAAATTTGCCTATCGTGACAAGCGCCTCTTTCCATTCTTTGAAGGTCTGATCCCTGAAGGTTGGTTGTTGGATATTGCTTCCAAAAGTTGGAAGATCAAACGTGATGATCGTATGGGATTGTTACTTGCATGTTGTAAAAACTGCATTGGAGCTGTGAGCGTTGAACCAATAATTTCAGGTGATGAAGCATAGGTGTTTATACTGCTATCAACCGTTAGAAACTTCAGGTGATTTCCATGAGAAATGCGCGAAGAACTTTTTTGGTACAAGTGAAGTTCCCAAACTTACCTACTCGCTGAATGAAATGTCGGAATTGGCAAAACAAGTTATTGAACGAAGTATTGCTGTTCCAGGTGTTCAACCTAAATTATCCATGTCAGTGATCAAGGATAAAACAGATGGTTTCGAAAACCGACTCACAGTGGTTGGTGCCTTGGGTGGAAATTACATTTTCAAGCCGCCATCCGAACATTTTCCGGAGATGCCTGAAAATGAACATGTGACCATGCGCATTGCCGAAGCATTTGGCATTAAGGTGGTTGAATCAAGTTTGATCCGTTTGGGATCAGGGGAACTTTCATACATCACCAAACGAATGGATCGCAGCAGCAAAGGTGAAAAGATCCATCTGCTTGACATGTTTCAGATCACCGAAGCCTTCGATAAATACAAAAGTTCCATGGAAAAGGTTGGTAAGGCACTGCAACACTATTCCGAAAACACCTTATTGGATCTCCTGTCGTTTTTCGAACTCAGCTTATTTAGTTTCATCACAGGCAACAACGATATGCACTTGAAGAATTTTTCGATGATCAAAACCCGTTCGGGTTGGGCTTTGGCTCCTGCATATGATTTGTTGAATGTACGCATTGCCAATCCAGAAGATACTGAAGAACTTGCTCTCACCTTAGGAGGAAAGAAAAAGAAACTAACCCGTGACTATTTCGAACGATTTGGTGAAAGTCTGGGATTAACGCCAAAACAACTACAAGGTGTCTTCAAACGCTTTGAGAAAAATAAAGTTAAAGCCCTGGACTGGATTGATCAATCTTTTCTTTCGGAGGATACGAAGAAGGCTTATCTCGATATTCTCAAAGAAAGATACGACCGGTTAGAATCCGCCTAAAACCCGGATTGACATGAACTGACTTAATCTCCATTAAATCACTTCTGTTTGGTCAAAGAAAATCCTGTGCACTCATTCCCTTCAGTGTATGTAAGCTTGGAAATCGTGTTGCCGATAAGTCTGTCGGGATTGGCTAAGAAGAATCCATGCATTCCAAGTGTCACGTAACCTCCCGGATTACGATCCCACTGCGTTGAATTAAATGTGAATTCATTATTTTCAAATTTCCCAATCAAATCAAAACTACCGTTACCGTTCAGGAAAATGAATTTTGATCGTACGATCGAACCTTGAACTTCTTCAATCGTAAGTTTAAGAACTAGTTTATTTCCGCGGCACTCGTAGTAACCTACCCAAACATCTCCCTGATTAAAAGGACTTTTGGTTTGATTTTGAGCAATTGAAATCGTTGCGATCATCACAGATGCAAAAAGAAAAATTAAGGTTTTCATGACGTTTACTTTTAAGGTTTATACTTCTTTTGATGTGTTCAAAAGCATGTCCTTAAAACGGATGTTCACCCTTCGATATAACAGTAGTGACGTTAGTAGCTTTTTTGCTTTTCAGATTACGGGAGAATCGGGTTACTTTAAAAAAACCTCGTTTTTACCCCTGTTACATCTGTGGCTTCCTAGCGTTTTGAAGAAAAATTAAGCAACGGCGCTTATTGAACTGTTAAAACTCCTTTAAACCCAGATGTTATGAAAACGACACTCCCAACACATGAAAGATCGATCA